>CAIWVR010000259.1 GCA_903916165.1 uncultured Hyphomicrobiales bacterium
CCCGGCGCGGAGGGCGGCGGTCTGCAGCGCCGGCATCACACGGCGCGGATCGACCTGGAAATCGAGCGGGCACTGGATCCCCGCCGTCACGCCCGGACGCAAGCTGCCCTCGAGGTCGCGCACCTCGGAGCCCTCGAGCCAGCGGGTGTTGAGTCCGGCTTTCGCATGCAGCTCGAAGCGGCCGCGCAGGCGCGCCGTCTCGTCGCGCGTCATGGCGACGACGAGCGTGCCCGTGCGGTCGAAATCGAGATCGACACCGGAGACCTGCGCCAGCTCGGCGCCAAAACTGTCCCAGCGGCGCTGGCTCTCCAGCGCAAAGTCAATGAGGATTTCACCGCCCGGTTCATATTCGGCAGCGGCGGCGAGCATGCCGGTCGCCGCCAGCGAGGCACCCGATCCGACCTCGCCCCGGTCGACGACGACAACCTTTTGTCCGGCCTGGGCCAGACGCCAGGCGATCGACAGGCCGATGATGCCGGCCCCGACCACGATGACATCGGCCCGTTCGGGCAGACGCGCGGACGGGAGCGAGGACAGCGGCAGGCCTGCCCCGTCCATGGACAGGCGGCGACCGCCAATAAGAGTGCCAGAGGGTCCCGAATACACATCAGCCTCGCGGAATCAGGCGCAACGGTCGAAGGTTTCGAGAAAAGGCTCCGATCCCTACGCCGGTGCTAACCGGGTCAGGTTCGAAGGATTTCCGCGCTGACAGGTCATTTCACGACCTGCCCAGCGGTTTCTCAGCCTCTTGTCGAGGATCTCCCTGGAACGAAGAGATCATGGGCGCGCCCGGCCTGCGCGTCAAGGCGACGACATGGACGCCCAAGGCCAGCCGCCCCCGCCACCCGAAAACATGGATTTTGATCCCCGGCCGAGGCATGCAAGACTTTCGTGACGGTCTTTCTGTGTGCCTTTTAATTGATATTTAAAGCCTTCGTCTGATGCGTGTATCTAGACAAAAGCCGCGCCAGCCTATTCATGGAAATGTCACCGATCGGGGACATGGTAATATCCCGTGTCTCTCGCTGACGACCTGCTCATTCCGCCCGGCTGCGCGATGAAGAAGGTGTTTCGTTCTCGCAGCCGTTTTTAAAATTTGAGTGAGTTGCGGTGACACATATTGAACGTTTTGGCGATGTAACCCGCCGCTGGCTGCAGACGCAACGCGCGACGGCCATGGGCGATTTGGCAGGCGGCCTGTGCAGTTGCGTCGTGGGCATAGCCTATGGCCTGACGTTTGCGCATCTCATTTTTGCGTCGCCCCTGACCCCCTGGGTGTCCTATGGGCTCGCAGCCACCTTCATCACGATGGCTGTGGGCGCCTTCGTGATGTCGATGAACAGCCGCCTCCCATTTGTCATCGCCGGACCGGATGGAGCGACAGCAGCGGTGACCGCCGCCATGGTCACCTCCTTATTGAACAAGCTGGCGCAGATCGGCGAGCCTGACGATCTGCTGGCACCTGTCATGGCCCTGATGGCGATGACGACACTCGCCACGGGAATCGTTCTCTGGCTGATTGGTTATTTTCGCGCGGGCAATGCGATCCGCTTCATCCCATACCCTGTCATCGGCGGTTTTCTGGCTGCGACAGGCTGGTTGATGATGTCAGGTGGATTGGGGATCGTCGTCGGCCGCGCCCTGAGCCTTGAGGCTCTCTATCCTGTCAGAAATATGGACATGTTGTTTGAGCTTGGCGCGGCAGTGCTCATTGCAGTTGCTATTTTCATCCTGCGCAGATTGAAGGCAGGAGCCCTGAGCGTTCCCCTGACACTTCTGATTGGCATTGCCGTGACGCATCTCGTCTTGCTCTTGACCGGGACGGACCTCGTCACGGCGCAGAACGCGGGGTGGCTCATCAAACCACCGCAGTCGGTTGGACTGGCAACAACCTGGGATTTGGAAGATTTACGCAAATTCCCCTGGAAACTGCTCCCAGATCTTTCTGCCGATATTTTTGCCCTGATCTTCGTCACGACCGTGACGATGCTGCTCAATACCAGCGGCATCGAATTCATCGTGAAGAAAGAGGTCGATCTCCAGCACGAACTGAAAATGCTCGGAACAGCCAATGTCCTGTCAGGTCTCCTGGGAGGTTATGTCAATTGCACGTCCCTGAGCCGAACCACGCTGAACTATTCTGTCGGCGGTCGCGGTCGCATGAGCGGAATATTTGTCGCGCTGGTCTCCATATCCATGCTGTTCCTTGGCGGGAGCTTTATTGCATATATTCCCAAATTCATTCTCGGCGGCCTGATGTTGAATCTGGGCGCCAACCTTTTCAGACAATGGATTTTTGAATCACGCCGCAGGATTCCTGCGCTGGAATATATGGCCCTTCTTGCAGTCACGATCGTGATTATCAAATGGGGCTTTGTCGCGGGTGTCCTGATTGGCATCGTGACGGGCTGCATGATGTTCGCGTTCAGCGCAAGCCAGACGAACTGTATCAAGTTCAACTTTGACGGCGCAGAATATAGCTCATCGCTCGACCGAAGCCCCGAGGAGCTTGAAATTCTCGCAGCATGTCGTGATGAAATCCAGGGAATCGTCTTGCAGAGCTATCTGTTCTTTGGCTCGACAAATCGCCTGTATGACTTCGTGAAAAAGTTACTCGTGTCACGACCGAGGTGCCGTTTCCTGCTGTTCGATTTCAATTCCGTCAATGGAATTGATTCTTCTGCAATGCATAGTTTTTTACAGATCAAGCGTATTGCCGAAAGCAATGACACGCGGCTGGTTCTGGTCAACATGCCCCCGAACGTCCGAACGCACTTCCAGAATTTACTGGGTCCGGATGACCGGATGAGCGAGGATTTCGACCGGGCCATGGAAGGCTGCGAAAATGCTGTCATCGCGCGACAGCAAACGGCCGGCAAGGAAAATGCTGATTTTACAAATTGGCTGAGCCAGGCTTTGGGCGACATGGATTGCGCAAAAGACCTGGCGGATGTGTGCGACCGTTACGAAGTTCTTGCGGGAAGCGTGATTGCTTCGCAGGGAGATGCTGCCGACTGCATGCATTTCATCCTGAAAGGCCGCGTCGGCATCGAGGTTCAACTGGACGACGGCACATCGACACGTGTCCGCAGTCTGGGGGCGCATACCACAGTGGGTGAAATGGGCTTGCTCACCGGTGGCACGCGGAGCGCGACAATCATTGCCGAGGCCGATTGCGTGCTCTACCGGCTGAGCCTCGAGGCCTTCGAGCGCTTGAAGCGGGATCGTCCGGCCTTGATGCAGGGTCTTCTCACCTATGTCATTTCCGTTATGGCCCAGCGCTTGCGCTTTGCCAGCAACATGATCGGCGTCTTACGGCGATAAGATCTGACCTGCTTCCGGGCGGCCTCTTTCAGGGTGAGCCCGCACGCGCTCGATTGGCACCGCCCCAAGCCTCCAGAGCGGCCCCTCCCCCGTCACGCACCCCCGGCTTGACCTTCTGATCGGGCTCAGTCAACCTGACTATAATAGCGAACATAAGTTCGATAATCGAACAAGCGGGGGGATGATGCCGTCAGGGCCGACGTCAGACATCATCGTTGAAGAGACAAGTTTTCTCTCCAACGGGGATGCGACTCTCAAGGTGCGGCTGTTCCGTCCAAAGGGCGACGGCCCCTTTCCAGCCGTCGTGGAATGTCATGGAGGCGGCTGGTGCGTTGGGGACCGCACCAACAATGATTCCATGAACAGCGCCGTGGCGCGGCACGGGATCCTTGTCGCGGCCATTGATTTCCGCATGCCCCCGCATGCCCCCTACCCCGCCGCCGTGGCTGACGTGAACTTTGCGATCCGTTGGCTCAAGGCGAATGCGGAGCGTCTCGGGACCCACGCGTCCATGATCGGCGTGATGGGATCCTCCAGCGGCGGCCATCTGACTTTGCTCTCCGCCATGCGGCCGGACGACCCGCGCTACCTCTCGATCAAACGGCCCGACATCGGCGAGGATGCGTCTGTCACCTATGCCGTGTCCCTCTGGCCGGTGATCTGCCCGCGCGGACGCTATCGTTATTTGAAAGGGATTCCAAAGTCGCGGGCCCATCCCGTGCTGATGGAAGGCATCGATCGGCATGATGCTTTCTGGGGCAATGAGGACGCCATGGCGGAAGGCAGCCCCGTCTGCGCACTGGAGCGCGGCGAGACCATGCGCCTGCCCGATGTCCTCTACATCCAGAACGAGGACGACAATCTGCATCCGCGTTGCGACATGGATCGCTTCGTGAGCGCCTATGCGCAAGCTGGCGGCAAGGTCACGCCCGAACTATTTGCCGGCGCGTCCTATGATTTCTTGCGTGCGCATCCCGACAGCCCCGAGGCGCAACGCGCGCTTGGCATCGTGTGCGCCTTCATCAAGGACAAGGCGAAACGCGCATGAGCACGACGAGCCTCAAGGACCAGGTCTCCCCGGAAGAATGGCGAACACGCGTCGAGCTTGCTGCGGTCTTCAGGCTCGCGGCGCTCGATCGCTGGGCGGATCTCGCCATGGCGCATGCGTCCGCGCGCGTGCCAGGCAAGGACGACGAATTCCTGATCCTGCCGACACATCTCACCTTCGATGAAATCACCGCCTCGTCGCTGCACAAGATCGACCGCGACGGCCATCTGCTGACGCCCTCTCCCTATCCGCCGCACAAATTCGCCTATCTCTTGCAAATGCCGACTTACCGGCGCCACCCCGAGGCGAAGTGCATCATCCATCTGCACAGCCATGCGGGCACAGCCGTGTCGATGCAGAAACAGGGTCTCCTGCCGAGCAGCCAATATGCGCTCTGGCTCGGGCCGATCTCCTACATGGATTACGACGGCCATATCGCAAATTGGGCAGAAGGCGAGCGCGTCGCGGATGCGTTTGGCGATAACAAACTGCTGATGATGCGCTGCCACGGCACGATGGGCTGGGGTGAGAACGTCGGTCACGCCTATATTCTCACCTGGCTGCTCACGCGCGCCTGCGAGAAGCAGATCATGGCGCAATCGGGCCAGAGCGAATTGTATCGACCGCCGCCGGACGTGATCGCGCGCACGCCCTCGCAGGCGCGCTCCATCACTGCGCCAGACGGTCCTTTCGGCCGACAGAACTGGGATGCGGCACTTCGCAGGGTCGCCAAGGAATCGCCGGGCTTCGACACATAGAAGGTCGAACCGGCGGCAGGCAAAGCACGACATCAGGGGAGAGAATGCCATGGTCAAAGCATCGGTAGGCCTTCATCGCCGCATAGCGCTCGCCCTCGCGGGCGGCCTCGCACTTTCAACAGTCCTGCCAGGGCTTGGGTTGGCGGACGACATTTATCCGTCGAAGAGCATTCGCCTGATCGTGCCGTTCAACGCCGGCGGCGCGGCGGATGTCGTGGCGCGACTGGTCGGCGATTCGATCTCACGTCGGCTCGGGCAGACGGTCATTGTCGAGAACCGCGCCGGCGCGACGGGGGCCACCGGCGCGCTCGCCGTCGCCCGCTCTGCGCCTGACGGCTACACCATTCTGATGGCGGTCATGTCCTCGCATGCCGTGCTGCCCGCCACGAAGAAAGATCCGGCCTTCGATCCGATCAAGGACTTCACGCCCATCGTGCGCATCGGCAACAGCGTGCAGACGCTGGTCGTGCGCAAGGATTTTCCGGCCAAAGATCTGAAAGGCTTCATTGCTCACGCGAAAGCCAATCCCGGCACGGTGAGTTATTCGAGTTCGGGGCTGGCGTCCTTCCCCTGGCTCGGTGCCAAACTGGTTGAGCGCGCGGCGGGGATTGAGATGATCCATGTGCCCTTCCCCGGTGACGGCCCGGCGATGAATTCCGTGCTCACGGGGCATGTCGACATGCTGTTCACGCCGAGCGCGAAATCCTATGTCGAGGGCGGGCTCGTCATGGCGCTCGGCGTCGCCTCACGCGAACGCATGCCCACGACACCCGATTGGCCGACGCTCGATGAAAGCGGCCTGCCCGGCTTCACGCTCATCAGTTGGGTCGGCTTCATGGGCCCGGCGGGTCTGCCCAAGCCTGTCGTCGACAGGCTGAACAAGGCGGTGAACGAGTCCCTCGCGGAACCTGACATCAGGCAGCGGCTGGATCAGATTGGCTATCAGGTGGCGGGCGGGAGCCCCGAAGCCTTCAAGGCCGGCATTCAGGAAAACATTGACGCCATTCGCGCCCTCAACATCAAGTTCGACTAGAAGGGCAGTCCCGCTGTGATGGCCTTGGATGCGCGCTGTAAAGGTTCGAGGTAATGCGTGTGCAGCGTCGCGGGATCAGGCTCGCGGCGCAGGACACTCGCGCTGATCGCGGCGAACACGTGTCCGGCGCGGTCATGCACTGGCACGCCGACCGAGAAGAGCCCCATCTCGAGCTGCTGATAAACCATCGCGAACCCCTGCCCGCGCACCTGCGCCAATGCTGCCAGAATAGCGTTTGGCACGACAAGGGTGAACGGCGTCAGTGGCTCTGGCGGATGCGCCTCAAGCTCGCTGCGTAAAACGTCCTGATCCGCGTGCGCCAGCAGCACACGGCCCAGCGCCGTCGCTGTCGCGGGCAAGCGCGTGCCGATGGAGCGCAGCAAATGCGGCGTGGCACCGCCCGGCGTATAGGCGACATAGGCGATGCAATCACGATCCAGCACACCGACCGCGCAGGCGCAGCCCATCTGATGGCCAGTCTCGTTGATCACCTTCTGTGCATGGCGCCACCAAGGCTGCGAGGCGAGATAACTATAGCCCAGTTCCAGAATGCGCGGGCTCAGGCGGAAGCTTTTTCCGCTGCGCTCGACATAGCCCATGACCTCGAGCGTGAGCACCAGGCGGCGCGCCGCCGCGCGCGTCAGGCCCACGGCCCTCGCAACATCAGCAAGACTGCGCGTCGGATTTTCCTCGTTGAAGCAACGGATGACATGGAGCCCCTTTTCAAGCGTCTGGACGAATTCAGACGCAGGAAGCGGATCACGCGCGTTTGACTCTCGATCCATAATCATCCATCATTTTGCGAACATAAGTTCGATATTCGAACAATTAAGACCCGTCAACCTCAATCGGAACATGACGGGCGCGGAGGGGAATCCTGGGATGGCCACCAATGACGAGCGCCGCCAGCGCGGGCTGGATGTCTACAAGGAAATGGGCTGGGGCGAGAACGAGGGCGTCAAGGAGCTTGACCCCGATCTCTGGGCCTGCACCACGGATTTCCTGTTCGGCGACATCTGGAGCCGCCCGGGCCTGAACCTGCGCGAGCGTGAACTGGTCACCATTGGCGTACTGATGGCCGCCAAGGCAGATGGCATCGCAATCCACATGCGCAATGCACACCATCTCGGCATCACCTTCGCCGAGATCAAGGAAGTCATCCTGCAAAGCACCTTCTATCTCGGCATGCCGAAAGGCTTGTTCGCCATGCGCAAGCTGAAAGCCGTCATGGAAGAAACCGGCGCGACCTTCGAGACGAAAGATGCGGGAGAGCCCCATGCATAAAAACGTTTCGCGCCGGCGCCTGCTGCAAGGCGCAGGCGCGCTCGCCGCATCCCTCCCCGTGTCCGCCTTCGCGCAGGAACACTTCTTCGCGGGCAAGACCATGCGCCTGATCGTGGGCACCGGTGCGGGCGCCGGTTACGATCTCATCGCGCGCATGCTGGCGGAACACATGCCGCGTTTCATTCCCGGCGCGCCGCGCATTGTCGTCGAGAACATGGTCGGTGCCGGCAGTCTCGTCATGGCCAATTACCTCGCCAACCGCGCGCCGCGCGACGGCACGGTGTTTGGTCTGCCGCTCAACAGCATCATTCTCGAACCCAGCGTGAAACTGCTCAGCCGCTCCGGAGGCGCCGCACAGTTCGATCTCTCGCAGATGAACTGGATCGGCAGCCCGAGCGAAGAGCCGCCCGTGCTCTGGGTCATGGCGCATACGAAATTCGAGCGCTTCGCCGACTGCCAGACGGAAACCATGATCGTCGGCGCCAGTGCGGCGGGCGCTGACAATTACACGGTCGCGCTGCTCAACAACCGGCTGTTGGGCACGAAGCTCAACATCGTCAGCGGATATCAGGGCACCAACGATCTCTTCCTCGCCGCCGACCGCGGCGAGATTCAGGGCGGCAATACGGCCTATTCGGCGATCCTGCTGGGACGTCCCGATTGGGTGCGCACCGGCAAGGTCCGCATCCTCGCGCAATATGGCCGCGAGCGCACCGCCGATCTGAAAGACGTGCCGACCGCGATCGAACTCGCCACGGCAACCAATCCAAAGCGCATCCTCGAGGCTTTCAGCGCGAAGTTCCGCGCGGCCTATCCTTTCCTGCTGCCGCAGGATGTCCCCGCTGCGCAAGTGACAGCGCTGCGCAGCGCTTTTTCGCAAACCATGGCCAGCCCCGACTTCAAGGCCGCGGTCGAAAAGCTCGGCGTGAAGCTCAACCCGCTCGATGGCGAAGCGCTCACCGCGCTGGTGAAGGCCGCGAACGATCTGCCCGCCGATCTGATCGAAGAATTCCGGCGCGCCACCGAGACCTGACACGCCTTCCGTTTAAAGGAGCCCTGGATTGACCCTGATGAAGAAGGCGGGTGCGGTGCCGCGCTATTACGCCGCCCTGGATTTCAACCAGCTGTGGCAGGACTACCCGCCCGCGCCTGACTATTTCGAAACGACCTACGTGCTGTCGCGCGACGCCATTCGCGCCATGCAGGAGTCGCGCTTTCTCGACCAGATGAAGCGCGCGTGGGAGATCCCCTTCTACCAGCGCCATTGGGGACAGGCGGGCCTGCAGCCAGGCGACGTCCGCTCGCTCGATGATCTGAAAAATATTCCTGCCTTCTCGGTGCACGACCTGCGCGATGCCATTGCGCGGAATCCGCCGTGGGGTGACTTCATCGGCATCGATCCCGACCATGACGAACCCATGCCGCTCGCCATGCAAACCAGCGGTGGCACCACCGGCCTGCCACGCCCGATGATCTATTCACCGCAGGACCGCGAAGTGATGAACATCATCACCGGCCGGCGGCTCTATATGCAGGGCGTGCGCCCCTTCGATCTCGTACAAGTGACCTTGTCGCTCGGCCTCTCCAATGGCGGCTTCCTCGCGCGCGAGGGCATCTGGAAATACACCGGCGCCGTTCCTGTCATGACCGGTTCAGGTGCCCAGACGCCGACGCGCCGCCAGATCGAAATCATGCTGGCGTGGAAATCCAAACATCTCATCGGCTTCCCAGCCTATCTGCGCCACATCGGCCACGTGATGCGCGACGAATTGGGCATTGATCCGCGCAGCGTGGGCATCGGAAGCCTCATCGTTCATCTGGGGACCGATGACCGCAAGCCGCTCGAAGAGCTCTGGAACGCGGATGTCTTCGACACCTATGGCACCAATGAATGCGGGACGCTCGCCGCCGAGTGCCAGGAGAAGAACGGCATGCACGTCTTCGAGGACGCCTTTGTCCTCGAAATGGTCGATCCGGAAACAGGGCGCGACGTCCCAGACGGGGAGCGCGGATCGATCTACCAGACGACCCTCTTCAAGCATCTGGCACCGCTGATCCGCTTCAATTCCAACGATGTCTCCGCCTTCAAGCTCGGCGGCTGCCCCTGCGGCTGCCAGCACCGCCGCATCGACCGTATCTTCGGGCGCAGCGACAATATGGTGAAGCTGCGCGGCACCAACATCTTCCCCGAAGCGATCGGCGCGCTCGTCTCCGAGACGCGTGAAAGCAACGGCGAATATGTCGTCATCGTCGAGCCCGGCGCTGGCGGACAGGATGAGATGACCGTGCGCGTCGAGGTGCTTGACTATGCGGGGGCCGGTGCCGCCGTCGAAAAAGTACTGGCGGAGCGGCTGAAGCTTTCGCTCGGCGTGAAGATGCATGTCGTGGCGTCGGAGCCGGGCAGTCTGAGCGGCCTCACCGGCCTCCGGGACAATTCGAAAGTGCGCCGACTGATCGACAACAGGCCCAAGGTGTAGACATGAAATTGTTCGATTGCCATTCGCACTGGGCGACGGAAAAAGGCTATCTGTTCCGCACGCCCGAAGAGCGCGCGCAGCAGGAGCGCATCTGGCGCACGCCCGCGCAAGTCTTCACCGAAGACGAACAGGCGGATTATTTCCGCGCCAACAATGTCCGGGTCATCCTCGACATTTCCTGGATCAAGGAACTCTCGCTCGACGAGATGAAGCCCTATCACGACTATGTTCTCGACGTGCAGAAACGACACTCGGATGTGATCGTCGGGCAATGGCTGCAGTTCAACCCCGCGCGCCACGGACCTGCGGCCGTGGACGAATTCAAACGCTGCCTCGGCAAGCAGGCGGGCTTTGTCGGCCTCTGCGTCAATGGACAGGTCACGGGCGTGCCCGCGCACGATCCACGCTGGGACCCTTTCTATCAGGCCTCAATGGAAGCCGGCGCGCCGGTGATGATCCTCACGGGCCTCACCGGCATCGGCCAGGGCCTGCCCGGTGGCAAGGGGATTCTGCTGGAGGACGGCCATCCACGCTCCATCGACCATGTCGCGTCGCGCTATGCGGATCTCAAGATCCTCGCCGCGCGCCCCGCCTGGCCTTGGCAGGAAGAAATGCTCGCGGTGCTGCTGCACAAGCCGAACGTCTCCTATGAATTGCATGGCTGGGGCCCGCGGCGCTTCACCGACACGCTGAAGAAAGCCATCTCGCGCGAATTGCAGGATCGCGTGATGTTTGGCTGTGACTTCCCGGTGCTTCGCTACGAGAAGGTTGTCGCCGACTGGAAATCCGAGGGCTATTCCGACGAGGTCTTGCAGAAAGTCCTGTGCAGCAATGCCGAGCGCTATTTCGGGATCAAGTGAAGAGAGGGGTCTGGACATGCACAAGATCAACCGGCGCCAGTTCACGGCACTTGCTGGCGGATGGGCCGCCGCACTCGCGCTCCCGCAGCAGGCCGTCGCAGCCTGGCAGCCCAAGGCCAATGTGAAGGTCATCGTGCCCTTCGCGCCGGGCGGCGCGACCGATGTGCTCGCGCGCATTGTCGGCGACCGGCTGTCGCAGATCTGGGGCAAGACTGCCATCATCGAAAATGTTTCGGGTGCCACGGGTGCTGTGGGCGCCGCGCAGGTCGCGCGGGCGAACCCCGACGGTCTCACCCTGTTCGTCGGCACCGGCTCGGTGAACTCCGCCCTGCCCAGCGTCAAGTCCGACCTTGCCTTCGATACTCTGCGCGATTTCAAGGCAGTGTCCTTGTTGGCGACCTTCCCGAATGTCCTCGTCGTGCGGCCGGGCCTGCCTGCCAAGACCGTGCCGGACCTCGTCGCCTATCTGAAAGAGCGCAAGGGCGGTGTAAATTTCGCCAGTTCAGGGTTTGGCAGTTCCATCCATCTGGCCGGTGAATTGTTCAAATTGCAGACCGGCACGGAGATGACGCATGTGCCCTATCGCGGCAGCGCTCCCGCACTCACAGATCTGCTCGCCGGGCATGTCGATCTGATGTTCGACAATCTGACGAACGTGATTTCGCATATTGAGGACGGAAAGATCCTGGCGCTCGGCGTTGCAGGCGCAAAGCGCACGCCATATTTGCCGAACGTGCCAGCCATTGCGGAATTCGTTCCCGGCTTTGAGGCCACAACCTGGGTCGGATTTCTGCTTCCTGCCAAGACGCCGGACGACATTGTGCAAGCCATCGCCAGGGATTGCGACGAGGTGCTGCGCGATCCCGCGATCATCGATCGTGTCAAGAAACTCGCGGCAGAACCGGTTGGCGGATCACCGGCGCAATTTGCGTCATTCCTCAAGGCGGATGTGGAGCGGTGGAAGAATGTGGTGAAAGCGGCCAATCTCAAGGTGGAGTGACGCGGGCCATGCGGGAGCATATCGAGCAGGTCATCACAGGCGCGGGCGCGATGGAGACTTTTGTCGCCTTGCCCGAGCACGCGCCGCAGGGTGCTCTCATTCTCTACATGGATGTCTGGGGAATAAGGGACGAACTGCGCGCCATTGCGCGCGACGTCGCGGCCAGTGGTTATGCCTGTTTTCTGCCCGACCTCTATTATCGCGAGGGCCACGTCCGGCATCAATTCATGGACGAGCAGGGCCGCATGCGCTCCCTGCTGTCACTGACACCAGATGAGCAGGAACAGGTGCGCGGCCCCATGAGGCGCCTGACCGACGACATGGCCATGGACGACACGCGCGCCCTGCTTGCACGTCTGGGCGGCATCTATCCCTGCATGGGTGCTGTCGGCTATTGCATGGGCGGGCGCCACGCGCTTCTGGCGGGTGGTCTGTTTCCCGACGCCGTCAGGATCGTAGCCTGCCTGCATGGCAGCAATCTGGTGAACGAGACGCCAAGCTCGCCGCATGTCATCGCCGCGCAGATCAGGGGCGAGGCCTATTGCGGTTTTGCCGAGCATGACCCGTTTGGATCAGAGGATATCCGCGAATGCCTTAAAACCCGGTTCGCTCGTGATGGTGCCCGGCTGACCTGCGCCGTCCATTCCGGCGCGCAACATGGCTATGCCCTGCCCGAGCGCGACGTATATGATGCGCAGGCCACCAAACGGGACTGGAACCAGATCCACATGATGCTCGCGCGTCGCAGACGTGAGCTCGCGTAACGGGCATGGCCCCCATGGCCACCAGCCCATGTTCGGGCGCGGCAAGCAAGCAGGTCTGCCGCGACACGCTGCGTCTTTCCAAAAGCCGCGACTGCACGGCTCGACCAGCAGCGAATGAACTGGTCCAGGCCGGTCAACAACCTCGGTGGATGAATATGCGCCGCCTTAACGCGGCGCACTCCCTTTCATGGCCGACAGCCGCAGAAGGGTCTCATCCAACGAAATCACATCCGCATATTTCTGATGCATATCGAACAGATTGAGCGCGTGGGTCGCTTCATGGCGATCAAACACGCATTCTTCGACAACCTGCACACGATAACGATACGAGGCTGCATCGACCACCGAGGCCCGCACACAACCGCTTGTCGCTTCGCCGCAGACGATGAGCGTGTCGATCTGGTGCAGGTTCAGATGCGCGGCGAGCGGCGTGCCCCAGAATGCGCTGGGTGCGGTCTTTTTCAAGACCACCTCTCCGGGCAAAGGCTTAACCTCATCCACGATCTCGCCGGCACGCAACTTGCGCGCAACCGCGGCCGGATCGAGGCTCGCAGATCTGGGGACATGATCGCGGTGGGCGGCGTCGTACCACCCCATCATTCCTGAATCGCCCAGCATGGTGATGTGAACGATCGGAATTTTTGCGTCCCGGGCAGCACCGAGCAGACGCTGGATATGTGGCAAAGCATTCCATCCGGCGAGCCCACAGCTCGAAGGCCACGTCTTGATCGCCTGGAGAAGGGGCTCCGGCGCGTCACCAAAAACCGCGCGGTAAAGATCCACAAGCAGGAGCGCCGGCCGAGCCCCGAAGCCGACCCGTTTGTCGGGATTACACGCCAGATGATCGACGTCCGACGGCGTGAGATAACCATCCCAAATTCGATGACCCATGTGACACCCCTTTGAAAATCAGCTTTTGATTATGCCGCTGGCCCCAAGACCTGTGAAGCTCAAAATGTATTTATTTTGGAACTTGTCCCGATCAGTTGACAGCCCCCCCAGCCGGGCCGATGCTGCCAAGGAACTTGAAACAAGAGAGATGCACAGTGGCGAGAATCTGGGAGCCCTTCCTGAGCGAACGTGACCGGCTGGTGTTCGACGCTGCTGGATATAACGCCCACGCCGGCTACGGTGCGCGGCCTGCCTTGCTCATCATAGACGTGAATTACGCCTTCTGTGGAGAACACCCGGAGCCGATCCTCGAGGCCATTAAAAAGTGGCGGACCTCATGCGGCGAGGACGCCTGGACGGCGCTTGAGTCCATTCAGCCCCTCCTGGCAGCCGCTCGCGCCAAGCGCCTGCCCGTCATCTACACGACGGGTGGCTTCCGGAGCGACGGCTGGGACAAGGGCTCCTGGAGCTGGAAATCATCGCGTGGCAACGAAGACACCACCGTTGCACGCAACGTCGACGGCAACGCAATCATGCCCCAGGTCGCACCGCAGAAGAGCGACCTGATCATCCATAAACAAAAGCCCTCGGCTTTTTTCGGGACCAATCTGGTCTCCTATCTCAACCTGCTAAAATGCGACAGCCTGATCATCGCCGGAACAACGACCTCGGGCTGCGTTCGCGCAAGCGTCCTCGACGCTTTCAATCTCAACTATCGTGTCGCGGTCGTCGAAGAGGCTTGCTTTGACAGGTCGCAAGCCAGCCACGCCATTAACCTTGCAGACATGCACGCTAAATATGCGGACGTCGTCCCGCTCGGGCATGCGCTTGAATTCATCGCAACCCTTCCCGAAGGATTGTTCCGCCTTCCGGGCGAATAAAATGCCAGAGGAAAGATAAAATGCCGAATAGAATGGCACTTCCACTCATTGGGGCAGCTCTCCTTTTTTCAGGGTGGGCGCAGGCGGCAGACGACCAATTCTTCGCCGGAAAGACGATCCGCATTCTGGTCGGCTACCCCCCGAGCAGCACCTTTGACAATTACGCCCGCCTTGCGACGCGCCATATCGGCCGGCATATCCCCGGGGCTCCATCCCTCATCGTGCAGAACATGCCCGGCGCGGGAGGGCTGACGGCGACGTCCAATGTCGCCAATGTTGCGGCCCCCGATGGGCTCACGCTCGCTTTGATCAATCCCGTCAACGCCATGGAACCGATCCTCAATCCTGAGGTCGCAAAATTCGATGCCCGCCTGTTCAAATGGATCGGCAGCATGAACAGCGAGGTCGGAACATGCGCCTTCTGGAATGACAAAATCCGCACCCTTGCGGATCTCCGGACACAGACAGCGACGCTTGGGGCCACGGGGCCGTCCTCCGGCTCGACACTCGACGCCAAGGCAATCCAGGGCATCCTCGGCCTGAACTTCAAAATGGTGCTCGGTTACCCTGGCCTGAACGACGTCCGCCTCGCCGCCGAGAACAAGGAAGTGGAAGGGTACTGCGGCCTGAACGTGTCCTCCATCAAGGCGACCCTTTGGGAGCCTTACAAGGCGGGAAAGTTTCACGTGGTGATCCAGACGGGCCTGGAAAAGCACCCCGCCCTCCCGGCTGATGTGCCAAGCGTGTTCGAACTCGCGCCAGACGACGAAGCCAGGCAGGTTCTCAAGCTTGTCTTCTCGCCTTGGGCCTATGGTGCACCGCTCGTGGCACCACCGAACACGCCGAATGACCGCGTCGCCATCTTGCGCAAGGCCTTCTCCGAAATGATGGAGGACCCGCAATTGCGTGAAGAAACGACGAAAATGAATCTTGAAACGCTCTATATGGCCCCTGACCGCATCTCGGCTCTGGTCGCTGAAGCCTATGGCGCGCCGAAAAACATCGTCGAGCGCACACGCAAATTGCTTGGCATCGACATCAAACCATGAGGGAATCCATGAAGACCCCGGTCAAACACCTTCTCGCTGCCGGCGCTTTCATGGCGCTTGGTGCCACGTCAGTCCACGCCGACGCCATTTCGGATTTTTATCGCGGCAAAACAGTTTCCATGATTGCCCCGGCTGGCGTTGGCGGCGGCTATGATCTTTATACGCGCTTCCTCGCACGCTATTTTGGAAAGTTCATTCCGGGCCAGCCGTCCATGGTGGTGAAAAACCTGCCAGGCGCGGGCGGCATTGTGGCGGCCAATCATATGTATTCTGTCGCGCCCGCCGACGGACTCACCATCGCCATGTTCCAGAATACGGTCACGCTCAATCAGCTCGCCGCCATGCCCAGCGTCAAGTTTGACGTCCGCAAGTTCACATGGATCGGCAATATGAGCATTGCTTCGACAATCTGTGCCATGTCGGGTACTGCCAAGGGGATCAAGGCAAAGGATCTTTTCGAGCGTGAATATGTGATCGGCGCGAGTTCCGGCTCGGCGAACATGATCCCGCTTCTGCTGAACAATCTCGCCGGGACAAAGCTGAAGGTCGTCGCCGGCTATGTCTCGACGTCGAACGTACAGCTCGCCATGGAAAGTGGCGAGGTTTCGGGCCTGTGCGGCTGGTCGTGGGATGGTGCCCGCGTGAATGGACGTGACATGTTTACCCGCGACTCGGCCCGGGTCGTCATCGACATTGCAATTCAGCCGCAGCCGGAACTGCAAACGATGGGCGTTCCTTTTCTCATGGACATGATGCCTGAGTCCGACAACAAGGAAGCCCTCAAGGTCATCCTCAGCACCCAGGTTTACAATCGTCCCTTCGCCGGGCCGCCGGGTGTTCCCGCAGACCGGGTTGCCGCCTTGCGCAAGGCGTTCACCGAGACCCTCAATGATCCAGAGGTGAAAGCCGAAGCCGACAAGCTTGGTCTCGATGTTGCCTATCTCCCGCACGAACGCATCCTTGAACTCATCAACCTCGCGCTCAATGCCCCGCAGCGCATTCAGGCCAAAGCTGTGGACGAACTCAACAAGGCGGGTTTCTGACGATTCGAACACCAGCAAAAGAGGGACAGAATGATCAAAACGAGCTTTGTAAAAGCGGTCCTCCCCGCAATCGTTACAATCTGCGCCCTGCTCTCTTCGCCAGCTTCGGCACAGGATGCCAGTTTCAAGCCGAAACAGATCACCGTTTACGTCGGTTTCTCCCCGACGACCGGCATTGGCTATGATACTTATGCCCGCACACTCGCCATGTATTACGGGAAATACCTCCCCGGGACTCCCTCGATCGTCGTTGCCAACAAGCCCGGTGGCGGCTCCATGACCGCCGCAAACTATATCGCGCAGGTTGCTGCAAAGGACGGCACAGAAATCGCCATCGTGGGGCGAGGTGTCGGGATGGACAAACTCGTCTTCGGCCAGAAATCTGCAGCGCGTTTCGACGCGACGCAATTGGAATGGCTCGGCAGCATGAACAATGAAGTCAGCGGCTTCTTTCTGGCCGATACTTCACCTGTGCAAACACTGGAGGACGTTTTTGCAGGCAAGCCCCTGATCGTGGGCTCGGCGGGAACATCCAGCGACCTCCACATTTTTTCTATCGTCGTCAACTCGATCTTCGGCGCGAAGATGAAAATCATCACCGGATATCCGGGGACAAATGAAATTCTGTTGAGTCTCGAGAGGGGCGAGGTCGATGGACTCCTCGGATATTCCTGGGCGGCAGCGCGCACCGGCAGCGGAGAAATGCTGCGGACCGGCAAGCTCAAAAACATCTTGCAACTCGGACTGCGCAAGCATCCCGACCTTCAAGATCTGCCTCTCATCATGGATCTGGTGAAGACCGAAAACGACCGGCAAGTTCTGGAACTTGTTTTTGCACGGCAAGCCATGGGGCGCCCATTCGTCGCTCCCCCGGGAACGCCCCAGTCCATTGTCGCAACACTACGGGCAGCCTTCATGACTACGATGAAAGATCCCGAACTTCTCGCGGTTGCTAAAAAACTGGATCTGGAGGTTTCTCCCATGACGGGAGAAGATGTCCAGGCCCTCGTGCAGCGCCTTCATAATTTTCCAAAATCCGTGATCGAACGGACCCAAGCCATCACAAATGCCGAGATGTGAGGGCGATTTACGCAAAAATCAGCAGCCATGACTGACCAGGTCAGCAGGTCTGCCGCCCAGCATCAGCCTTTTAAGATTTGAACTGCGACCGTACGCGAAGCTCGTCGAACTTCGCGTACGGATTTTTTTATCGTTCAAGCCCGATGACGGGCCAGACTGGCCAGCACGCGGGCGGGCGTCATCGGGAATTGCCGCATCCGCACGCCCGTCGCGTCGAAGAATGCATTGGCAATGGCCGCGGCCGTTGCCCCCATGACCTCTTCACCTGCGCCGGTGGATGGCTCATCAAGGCGCTGCACCACGACCGGCGTGACCTCTGGATGTTCAGCAAAGCGCAGCACCTGATAGCCATTCCAGTCGAGACTGGTGACGCCATGATCGTCGAAGGTCACTTCCTCCTTGAGGACACGGCCAACAGACTGGATCATCTGGCCCACCATCTGGTTTTCGACGAGGGCCGGGTTGACGGCAAGGCCGCAATCCATCGCACCAAAAAGATGCTTGGCCACGATCACACCCGTCTTTGTATTGACCTCGATTTCAGCTACCGCTGCCCCATAGGAGACGTGATGCGTGCCAAGCGCGATCCCGATGCCTCGCACCACGTCGCCCGAGCCTATCTGCGAGCCCATGACTTTCGGCTTCCAGCCAGCCGCCTTTGCGGCCGCTTCAAGAACGCCAAGCCATCTTTCATCGCCAATGTTCCGGCGCCGGAAGTCGAGCGGGTCCATTTTGACAGCGACGGCCAGTTCATCAATGGTCTGCTCGGAGGCAAAGGCGAATGACAGATCGAGCGGCGAGCGCAAAGCCGCGCCGCGCAGGTAATTCACCATGGGAACCGCATGGCTGGTCACCCGGCGATGACCGATCTTGTACATGGAGCCCGTGCTGATCGGATTGACCGTGATCGAACCCGAACCTTCCGCGCGCTCGACACCTGCCTTGGTCCGGGCACTATCGGAGACTGTCGAGGTCATCGTCCAGCCATGTTGCCAACCGTCATATTCATAGGCGACGATGTTCCCTTCGGCATCGACACCCGCGCGGACTTCGGCGAGATGGGCGGGTCCGTAATTGTCCCACCCATGCTCGTCCCAGCGCATATATTGCACGCGCACAGGCTTGCCCGTGGCGGTCGCCATGATCGCCGACGCTTGCGTGGCATCCTCGTAGCATGAACGCCCGAACGTGCCGGAGCCTTCAAAATACATCAGGCGGATTTTCTCGACAGGCATGCCCAATATATCGGCAACCTGCCTGCGCGAGGAATAAACATCCTGCGTCGAAGACCGTATGACGAGTTGCTCGCCCGTTGGGTCGGCCAGGGCACAATTGGGCGCGAAGGGTGCGTGCGACTGGTAAGGACAATAATAACTGGCCCCGCGGACGAAGGCAGCCTTTTGCAGCATGGCGGCCGCATCACCCCGTTTGGCGATGAGTGTGTCGACTGTCTTGTCCTTGCGCATACGTTCGTGGACAGTTTCATGCGTCCCGAGCGGTGAACCTGCCTGCCACGTGACTTTGAGGTCGCGCGCAGCCTTCACCGCATCCCACTCACGCTCTGCAACGACGCCGACAAAATCACCGCGACGGATCACCTTCGCGCCCTTGATATGCGCAATGGAGGCTTCATCGACGACGAGCGGTTTGGCACCGATGCCGAAACCACGCTGGCCATGCGGCAGCACGACACGACCATGTAACATGCCCGGCACGCGATTGTGGTGCATATGCACATATTTTGCGGCGGCTTTCTCCGGAAGGTCGACGCGGGCCGGACGCTGGCCCACCAGACGATATTGCCCTGGAGTCTTGACCGGAGCTGTTCCATCATACTTCAGGTTGAAAGGCTTCTCGCCAAGCAGATCACCGTAGGCAACTTTTCGGAATCCATTTTCGCCGCGCACGGACACAATGCCGTCGCGCACCTCAAGGCTGCCCGGCGGCACGCCCAGCCGCACGGCAGCACGCGCAAGAAGCGCCATGCGCGCCTGTGCAGCTGCCGCCCGCAGGGCAGGTGCGCCGCGATGAATGGACGAACTGGAGCTGGTGGCCTGCTGATCGGGCGTGAGATTTGTATCGAGCCGGACAGTGCTGACCTGATGCATGCCCATGTCGAGCTCTTCAGCTGCGACCTGGAGCAAGCCTGTCTGGTTCCCCTGCCCCAGTTCGCATTTGCCGGTATAAATCGTGGCTGTATTATCGGCATGAATCGCGATCCAGGTATCGACGGCGTAATAATCCGGCGGCCCCGCTTTCAATCCACGTGCCACCTGAGCGACGGCTGGCACGACAGGTGACAGCGCGAAGCCGATCACCATGGCCCCGCCACCCTTGAGCAACCCGCGTCGCGACAGTGCTGATGTCGCGTCTTCGGCCGAGATCGCCGGAGCGAAAATTGTCTTGGTCATGTCAGCCCTCCTTCGCAATTTTGAGAGCGGCTTCCTGGATGGATTTCATGATGCGCGGATAAGTCCCGCAGCGACAAAGATGCCCGTTCATATGCTCACGGATCTGCGCGTCGCTGGGAGATGCATTTTTCGCCAGAAGCTCTGCACCCTTGATCGTCTGGCCATTGTAGCAATAGCCGCAATGCATGGCCTGTTGATCGATGAACGCCTGCGACAGCGGATGGAGGTCAGGCGTCTTTGCCAGCTTTTTTTGCTGAGCATAGAGGGCCGGAAGACCTTCCAGTGTCGTGATCGCACGGTGCCCGACATCGGAGAGAGGAGTTTGGCAAGACCGGATTTCAACACCATCGGCGAGAACCGAGCAGGATCCGCATTGTGCGAGGCCGCAGCCAAACCTCGGACCCTTCAGCTCGAGATCATTCATGAGCACATAGAGAAGCGGCGTATCGGGATCGGCCTCGATGGGCCATTCACGATTATTAACTTTGATGGTGATAGCCATGACACCCCTCCCAGCTCACCGATCCCTGTCGGTCTTGACACAAAAAACTTCAGTCACGCGCCTCGTAAATGGCGACAAGCCGCTCGCGAACGGACTTTTTGGCCTGATAGGCCTGCTGCAGGATCCCCGCGAGGTCCTTTCCGTTGAGCGGCGTGTCGCAGGCAATCAGCTGCTTGGCACAATCGTTGAGATAGGCGGGATCCTTGAACGTGCGATCCAGCGAAGTTTGCAGCATCTCTATCCGATCAGGATCAATGCCCGGAGGCGCGACCAGCGGGCGACCCATGGCAAGGGGCGCAGAAGCGATTTCCATCGCCTCCCGATCCTCAGCATTGTCTAAAAGCGACATGACGAAGGGAACATTCGGCAGCTCCGGATCCGGTGCCCTGCCATATTGAAGCAACGGAATAATCTTTCGCTCCGCGAGCCAGTCCGGCTTGTTGACCTTCAACGTCGAGTAGAAGGTCGCAGCCGATCCGTCATTCTCTTCGCGCTCCATCCCGAGGAACACGTCATTCTGGCTCTTGTATCCAGCGATCAACTTGATCGGGATTTTCAGCAGTGAATGGAGAACCCGGCCATAGAAAGCTGGCGTCGATGCGCCGCCTGTGGCCGCGAGCGTCAGACCTCGCTTCTGGGCGTCCTGAAGCGTGCGCACGGGGACCGTGTGCCAGACCACCAGCGTCAGCACTTCCTGGCTTGGTGTTCCAAGCCAATTGAATTTGAGCGGATCGAACGTCGCAGATTTGTTGCCGAAAAAAGGCTCGAATGGAACGGTGGATTGAACGAGCCCGATGGTCAGCCCGTCTTTTGCCGATACATTGTAGAGAAGATTTGCTGCCCGCAGTCCGCCCGCCCCAGTCAGATTCTGGACAATCATGCCGGGCTTGCCGGGAATATGATTCATCCAGTGGCGCGCAATCGTGCGTGCGTAAATATCGTACCCGGTCCCGGCATCGGCCGAAACAATGATCGTCAGTGTCTTGCCCTGGAAAAAATCACTCTCGGCAGCACGGGCAAGGCCAACAAGTCCGAGCATGATGGCAAGGCTGACCGGTGCTAATCTTGATAATCTGGGGATCATATCGCACCGCCCTGTCTCTGAATTCTGCCAAATGCCATGCAAGCCCCATCAGACAATGCCGCTGGACGACAGCCATGCCCGCACGAGACGACTGGTCAATTCAGGCGCCGAATGGGAGTAAAAATGTCCCTCGCCCTCAAGCACTTCGAACTGCGCGCCAGGAATGGCGCGGGCCAGAATGCGGGAGGAGTCGACATGTGTGGTGTCTGACGTCCCGTGGGTTTCATCACCGCCCACCATGACAAGCGTGGGACACCGGATAAATTGCAACCGGGCTGTCGTCTCGTGGTCTTGCCGCGAAAGGATATGCGCAAAATAGACCTCCACCGGCGGCAGTGTCGCCATCATCTCGTTCATGATGGATGACACAAGGGTGGCATTGGCACCGACGAAGGCCTTGCTGAAACCGATCGCGGTCGAATGTTTTCGAACGTAAGCCTCGTATCCCATGGTCAGGATCCCGAGGCAGGTTTTCGCGGCTATCCCGCCCTTGGCCTTGAAAGAAGATCCCGTTGAGGCAAGCACCAGCGCGCGGACATGTTCGCCATGATCGAGCGCAACGAGTTGCGCCACACGCCCCCCCATGGAATGTCCCCAGACGATTGCGGGCCCGCGCCCGACCGCCGTAATGACCGCCGCGCAATCGGCCGCGAGCCGATTGGTGGAATAATCCTCGATCTCCGTGACCGACCGGCCCGTGCCACGCTGGTCAAAGGTGATCACGGAAAAATCACGGGCAAAGTCAGGCACCTGAAAACGCGACCAATAGGTCCCGTCACAAGCTGTCCCGGCGATTAGCAAGAGCGGGGGCCCCTGACCCTCGACTGTGTAGTGGAGCTCAGCGCCTTGAACCTGCAACATCGGCATGCGCATCAGCTCCCGCGTCAGGCGAGACTGAAAGGAATTTGTGTCGGTCCATAGCGCTCGATCACCTTCCCGGTCGCCACATCATATCCGTGCTGAAGGATACGCCCGACAAGACGCTCACTCCGGAAGATCATGGCAACCGATCGCCCCGGCCCGCCCTGTTCTGCATGAATGTTGAACGGCGGAACGAGGTCGACAGTGCCTGGCTGGCCGATGGTGACACTGGCGAGCTTGACCTCCGCATAATCGGGGCGGCTCCCGTCATCCATCCGGTCGTAACGTTCCAGAGATTCCGTGCCCTCGACCAATCCATACAGGACCCATGCCTGTGAATGATCATGCACGCTCCCCTTGCGATTGGGTTCACGCACCACGGCATTGATGATGAACCCAAATTGCTCATCTGTGTGAAGGAGGAGGTTCTTGTGCCCCTCTGTCGACGGCCACTGGGAAGCCGAATCCCGGACTGCAGGATTTCTGACCAAATCTGTCAGGAGCGGCTGCGTCGCCTCCATCCGCTTCTGCATGTCGCTTTCGCGCGCCCAGACAGCGTGTACCTTTTCGAGAAATGCGGAAAAAGCCGCCGCTGCAGCATGAGCCATGATCGTCTCCTCCCGTGATATGGTCTCGCGGACCTTGTTTTCTTGTACGGACTGTATCGGAGAGCGGTATCGGAGCCACTTGCAATTCTGCAATTGTGTTTTCAATATTCTGCAATAGAATTCAGACAGGGCATCCAGAAGAGAAGCCCGTTGAGGGAGGACGTTCATGACGGTCAACCGTCTTGTCGAGATGGAATCGTTCGTCCGCGTCGCGAGACAATGCAATTTTTCTGCCGCTGCGAGCACGCTGGGCGTCTCGCCAGCGCTCATCACCCGACGATTGCAACAGCTCGAAGCTGATCTCGGCGTTCCCCTTGTCAACCGGACAACGCGTAATGTCAGCCTGACGGATGCGGGCAAGCGCTATTATGATTTTTGCGTGCGCATTCTCGATGAAGTACAGCAGGAAGAACGCGCCCTGAAGCACCTGCATGATGAGCCTTCAGGTCAGCTGAACATTATAGCCCCGATGTCATTCGGCATTCTCGAGATGGGCAAGGCTTTGACTGCCTTTATGAGCCAATATCCGGCTGTCAATGCAAACCTGATCGTCAGCGACAATTGGCAATCGAGCTTCGATCCCAGCCAATATGGGGCGGATATCCTGATCCGCTTCACCCAGCCGCGGGATTCAAATCTCATCATGCGCAAGCTCGGGCGCATTCCCTGGATTGTCTGCGCCTCGCCCGAATATCTTAAAAAGAACGGCAAGCCCCGCACGCCAAATGACCTGGTAAGCCATTCGTGCCTGTGCACCTTGCGTCCTTTTGTCAAAGGAACCTGGCCATTCGACGGGCCAGAAGGCAAGCTGACGATCAAGGTCTCGGGTGTGGTTGCGCCCAGCACGGCAATCGTGATGCGCTATATGGTGCTGGATGGAACGGGGATCGCCCTTCTGCCGATCTTTTGTGTCGCCGACGATCTGCGGAAAGGGACACTCGTGAGATTGCTTGAGGATTATAAAATCCCGGAGCAGACGATTGCCGCCTTTTACAAGAATGCACGTCCACAGCCGCAATCGGTGCGACTGTTCCTGAAATTCCTTGAAACCCGTTTCAGGAACCCAACCTGGATGGAATCTCTGGAGCCCATGGAATCCAGCGCCTAATGATAGATCTTGCGGGCACGATCCAGAATTTCAGGCTTGATGTTTTTCATGGCTACAATCATGGCCTCGGCTTCTTCGCCGGTGACGGGATAGATCGCTTCCTGCACCTTCTCCATTTCGGCCACGAAGCCAGGATCCGTCATTGTCTGGTTAAAGGCCGTCCGCAATAGCGCAAGCCTCGCAGGCGGGGTCTTTTTCGGAGCGACATAGGGACGACCCAGCTTGTCTCCAGCGTAGAGCAAATCAAGGTATCGACGGTCTTCCTCGCGCTGGATCAGATCACCGATGTAGACAGCGCTGTCGGGCATGCCACCAATCCTGCGTTCAGCGAAGCGCACGAAAACATGTGCCCTGTTGTCGTCGATCCAGTTTTTTGGCAGGCTTGCAAGGCCGCCGCAATCGCCATCAAGTTCGCCACGCTCAATCGCCAGACGCATTTCTGAACTTCCAGGAAAGCCCATGATGATTTTGACCGGCGCGTTGAAGACCTCGCGCAGCGACATGCCATTGATGTAATTACTGGCACCCGTGCCCGTCGTCCCCATGATGAAGGGCCGATCCGGGTTCCGTTCGACGAGTTCTTGCATGGACCGGATCCCGTTCGGCCCATATCCGTAGCAGACGCGTGAAAAATCTGCGCTGACCACGCCGACCCACCCAAGGTTCGACATGTTGGCCCGGATTTTATCAGGCGTCACGATGGATTGCGTGATGATGCCCGGCAGAAATGTGCCGAGGACGGTTCCATCCGCCAGGGCGATGCTTTCAATATATCCAAGCGCCGTCATGCTGGCCGCGCCGGGCATGTTCTGGACAACAACGTTGGGCTTGCCCGGAAGGTGCTGCCCGATGTAGCGCGACATGGCGCGAGAGATCAGATCGAAGGATCCACCCGGTGTGGAGCCGACAATAATGGACACCGTCTTTCCCCGGTAGAAATCGTCCGCCCTTGCACCCGCGGCAGCGAATGCGAGGACGGACAGAAAAGCACAAAGCACATACCGAACGGCGCGCATGGTCTTCTCCGGATCGAAGGCATCCTCTGGAAAGGTCTAGACGTGGTAGCGCTGTGCCATCGTCGCAAAGAAACCCTCTGCGGCGAGTTCCTCCTGGATCGAATTGTCCATGTAACTTGCGAGGTCGCGATCTTTTGGCTCGAGCACATCGATAATGTTTTGAGCACCACTCACGGTCAGCTCCGCATTGCGCGGAGTCTCAGCCTTGAAATTATCATAAGTCTGCTGGATGACGCTCGCATCAGTGAGATGCAGTTCGGCTGCAAGCACCTTTTTTGCATCTTCGGGATTGGTGATCGCGTAATAATTGCCCTCGACGGTCGCACGGATGAAGGCCTTCACCTGATCGCGATTTTTTTCCAGGAACTCGCGGGCCACAACGAGCCCGCTGTAGAGCCAGGGTGTATGATCAGCATACAGGTCGATCATCGGCTTCATGCCGAGCGCGACGGCCTTGCTGCGGTAAGGCTCGCCCATGAGCGAAGCCGACACCCTGCCCTCCCGCACGGCACTCAGACGTTCGACGCCGATCTCGACAATCTGGACATCCTTCCGATCAATTCCAAGCTTTCGCAGCGCCAGCGTTGTTGTGGGGTCCGTCTCCGAACCCTCTGAACTGATGCCGATCTTGCCGCCGATCAGGTCTTTTGGAGAATTCACGCCCGGCGCACAAAACATCGAGTTGCGAATGATGTTGGACAGGGAGCCGATCGTCACAAGGCGATGGCCCATTCCATTGGCCCGAACCACCGATGACATCCCGATATGCATCAATTGAATGCGATTGGATTCGAGATCCGGTCCGGATTGCTTGCCGCCCACGACCGGGACGATCTCAACGGCAAGGCCATTGCGCTCGTAGAAACCACCGGCTTTCGCCATCCAGATTGCGAAGAACGTATTCGCCGGCGACGCCAGCCCAACCTTGAACGTCATCAAATCGACCATGTGGCGATGTCCTCCCGTTTCGTATTTTTTGTGCGCTGCAGCGAATTTTTTTGTGTCTTCAGCATTGCATATGCGGGCTGTCGGGAAAGCCGGGAGCGCGCAAAACACTCTTCAGCTATTTGCAATAATAGAGCGGAAATCGTCAGGCGGGTCTCCACATAAAAAACGCGAAGATGTATATTATTCATATACTTACAAGGACAGAACGTTGTCCTTCCTATCATTTTCAAGGCAGGTTTTGAAGTCCCGCGCCGAGTTGCGCCTGCGCGCCACGATCTCCAATACTCACGATAACAACCATTCAATGAGGGAACAGCCATGCAGTTCGGTCTCTACGCGCCCATTCCCATGGCCACCGTTGGTTCAGCCGTCATCGCCAAAGCTCATGCGGAGGCCCTGAACCCCCTGCCGACTGGCGACCGCGATCTGCAGCTCGAACATTCACTCAACCTCCTGAAGGCTGCGGATCGATC
>CAIWVR010000260.1 GCA_903916165.1 uncultured Hyphomicrobiales bacterium
AACCTGTGTTCCGACGTAGTTCAGTCGCGCGGACGCGACGCCCACATCGACAGGTCGAATAAATTCAAGTCCACGACGTGCATGAGTTCCACTGTCAAAACAGCCACTTCCGTCGCCGTGATGCTGGCTCCCTCACGAACGGGTGAAAAGGTTTTCTGACTGGCGTCGATCTTCGCCGAAAAGAGCTTGAGTGCAGCGGTCAAGAGGCTCTGGATCGCCTCGGTGCTCACATCTCCGGCGAACCCCGAGCGCTCAATCGCCTGCACCTGCTCCCAGATGCGCTGCGCATCTTCGGCGAGTTTTCCCACGGCATTCGTCGCAAGATCAGAGCAGGACATAAACACCCCCCTCGCGAACCGAGACGGGAACAGCCTTCAATTTGAGCGTGCTGGCGCCGGCATATTGTCCGGTGCGCACGTCAAACTCAAAACCATGCCAGGGGCAGATGATATTGAGGCTGCCATCCTTGTAATGGATCCCCAGGCTTTTCTTGTCGTCGTCAAGACGCTCTTCCACGCCTTTCATCAGGCGACCCTGGCAGACAGGGCCTCCCTGATGCGGACAATGATTGAGCCAAGCGTAGAAATCGGTCCCGAGGAGAAAAATACCAATTTCTACCCCATCGACGGAAACAACCTTGCGACCGCCCTCCGCGAAATCCGCTTGGTTGGCGACCCGAATCTCGCCCATGAACGATTTCCCCCTGCGATATTTCTTGCTCAAGCGTAATGATCTGGATCAATATAGACAAATGCTATTTTGGTATCCTTAATATGTGAAAAAGGTATGGGTATGGACATTATCAGCCTGCGGTCCTTCATCAAGATCGCCGAATTGGGCAGCATCACCCATGCCGCAGAATTGCTGCATCAGGCTCAGCCCTCGCTCACGCGGCGCATTCACGCACTGGAGGCAGACCTGGGCGTCAAGCTTTTTGCGCGGGTGAATCGGGGCGTCCGGCTCACCGAGGCGGGCGAGCGATTGATGGAAGGTGCCGCGCATATTTTGCGGGACATCGATCAATTGCGCGACGACGTGACCGCCAAGGAGATAACACCGCGTGGGACGGTGGTCTTGGGCATCACGCCGACCCTGTGCCCGGTCATCCTGCCGAAATTGATTTCGGCCTTGGTCGACTATCCGCAGATCAAACTCAAGATCGAACAAAGCGGCAGCCTGGCCCTGCCAGAATCAATCCTGAACGGGCACGTCGATCTCGGCATTCTGGCCGACATGACCAAGAGCAGGCTTCTTGATCGGACCGAGGTGGCCCGGGAAGAAATGGTTCTGGTGACAGGCCCCCAACCGATCGGCATCGACGGCGAGATCATCGATTGGCAGAATTTGTCGCGCCTGCCGTTGATCCTGACCCACACGATTCACTTGATCATGCAAAAATTGATGACGTCGAAAGAGGCTCATCTCAATCTCAAGGCCGAGATCAACAGTCTTGAAGCGCTGCGTGTTCTGGTTCAGGAAAACCAATGCGCGACAATCCTCCCCTATTCGTTTTGCCGCCGAGAATATCTGATGGGGCTCTTTAAGATTTATCGTATTCTTGACGACAGCATGAAGCGCAGGCTGATCATTGCAACTGCGCGCTCGCGCCAAAAATCACCGGCCGTGAAACTTGTGTCCCGTCTATGTAGCGAAATTTTTTCCGATCTAGACACGCAGGGCATGTTCAAGATCACCTGAGCGCTGACCTGCCCCGTTTTTCCGAACACGGCTGTTGGGACCATTTTGTTTCAGTGAACATGCCGCCCATCTTGCACCTCCTTGGCTGAGCAAGCCGGGCTCCACCCGGCCCAGTTCAGAATCAAGGCAATCTGATGCAGGCTGACATGCAACCTCTTCATCGGTATGGTGACGGTTGCGTTTGTGGCGGTGGCGGTGGCGGTGGCTGCGTCACGGGTGCCCGCGGCAGCCCTCCCGTCCCCTGCGCTCCAGATGCAATTCCGCCTTGCAGGCCTCCCGATGCAGCCCCACCGCCCGCGGCTGCCGCCGCATTGGAGTTCGAGCCGTTGTCCGTCGCTGAACCAGAACCAGAACCAGAACCGGAACCAGAACCAGGACCAGAACCAGAACCAGAACCAGGGCCGGGAGGCGGCGAACGCGACGCCCCCCCTGTGGTCTGGGATGTGCTTTTTGCCGTTTCCGACGCCGACATTTTCCGCGCCTGGCTCGGCGGCGAGCCGGAGCTTATATCGATCGCCGTGCCCGGGCGATTGGTGGTGGACCTCACACCACGGGCTGAAACGGACATAAACTCACCGTAGTGAAAACCGGCAGTAGTGACACGGGACTCAGGCGAATAATCGACCGTTACAATACCACCACGAATCCCCACAGTGGCGACAGGGGTGGCAATCGTCACGGTTTCGGATTTGGATATTTTGCCGCCGACAAAGCGCATCGCACCCTTGCCGAGCGTGACGGCCAACTTGCCGGAGCCCGTGCGCGGATCGAACACATATTCGTCCAGCACCAGGGAGCTCGACGGGCCGACATTGATCGCCGATCCATCGATGAAGAGAATTTGCGTCCGGCCTGCAGCGCCC
>CAIWVR010000261.1 GCA_903916165.1 uncultured Hyphomicrobiales bacterium
GAGTCGCGCGCGCAGGCGGGCGTGCATGTCATTGGTGACGCGGCGGTGGCGGGCGGCATGCCGAAGTCGGCCTTCGCCGCCAATGCGCAAGCCAAAGCCTGCGCGCAGGCCATCGCGCTGATGCTGCGCGGTCGGCAGGCACCCGAGCCCAAGCTCATCAACACCTGCTATTCTCTGGTGGCACCCGATTACGGGATTTCGGTCGCGGGGGTTTACGCGCCAGCCAAGGGCCTGCTCACCGATATTGCAGGCGCGGGCGGCGTCAGCCCGGCCCATGCGCCAGCCTCGGTGCGCGCGGCGGAAGCCGCTTATGCCGAAGGCTGGTACACGACAATCACGGCGGAAGTGTTCGGCTAGAGATGCGCAGGCTCGCGACAATCCTCTTTCTGGCAATAATCTCGACGGGTGCCCTCGCCCAGGCCCTGGCCCCCTATACGATCGAGAACGGCGAGATCGCGCGCTCCCTCACCGGCCAGCCCGGCAATCCCGCGCAGGGCCGCAAGATCGTCGCCGAGCGGCAAAAGGGGCTGTGCCTGCTCTGCCATGCCGGGCCATTCCCCGAGGAACGCTTTCAGGGCGATCTGGCACCCACCCTCATGGGCGTGGGCGCGCGGATGTCGGAGGGTGCGCTGCGGCTGCGCATGGTGGATGGCGCGAACGTGAACCCGGACACGATCATGCCAGCCTATTATCGCATTGATGGATTGACGCGTGTCGCGCCCGCCGTGCGGGGCAAGCCGCTGCTCGATGCGCAGGAGATTGAAGATGTCGTCGCCTGGCTTCTCACGCTCAAGGACGACGGCGCACCAGGACGCTTGAAATGAACGATGCACAGGGACGAGGCTTGACGAGACGGAGCGCGCTGGCGGCCAGTGCGGGCGCAATGTGCTTTGCTTTCGCGAGCCCAGCGCGCGCCACGCCCGAGAAAATGCAGGATGTCATCAAGGCCTTCACCGGCGGCAAGTCTGTCACAGAAGGCCGCGTGACATTCGAGATCACTTTGCTGGTCGAGAATGGCAATTCAGTGCCGCTCAGCGTGCAGGTGGAAAGCCCGATGAAAGCCCAGGATCACGTGACGCGCATCGGCATATTCAATGAAAAAAACCCGCTGCCAGATGTGGCGATCTTCCACCTGACGCCGCGCTGCGGGCGCGCGCAGGTCGCCACCCGCATGCGGCTGAATGATTCGCAAATGATCACCGCCATTGCGGAAATGTCGGATGGCACCTTCTGGAGCGCGACGAGCGAAGTCATCGTCACGCTGCCTGCCTGCGTGGAGGAATAAATGGCCACGCGCGCTCTCATCAACATCCCGAAAGGCGCCAGACGCGGCGACATTGTCGAGATCAAGACGCTGCTCTCGCATCCGATGGAGACCGGCTTTCGCACTGGCATGGACGGCCAGCTCGTGCCGCGCGACATCATCGAAAAATTCGTCTGCACATATAATGGCGAAGTGGTGTTTTCTGCCGACCTGCATCCGGCCATCACGGCCAATCCATTCATCTCCTTCACGACGGTCGCGATGGAGAGCGGCGCGCTTGTCTTTGCCTGGACCGACAATCACGGGCAGACGCAGGTCCAGACGGCCCGGATCGATGTGGCGTAGCACGCGGCTGGCCAGCCTCGTCCTGCTGCTGGCCGCGACCGCCGCCGCAGCGCAGGACCAGCGCCGGTCGGGTTTCGACGATATGGGTCGCGACACGCAGGCGATGCAAAAGGACGATCTCGCCAACCCCGGCATGCTGAGCGCGCTCGAGGGCGAAACCCTGTGGAACACGCCAAACGGCACCAGCGGCACATCCTGCGCCGCCTGCCATGGCGATGCGGCCACCAGCATGAAGGGCGTCGCCGCCCGCTATCCGGCCTATGAGGCGAGCCAGGCTCGGGCCGTCGATCTCGCCGGGCGCATCGACCTGTGCCGGGAGACCCAACAGCAGGCCAAAGCACTTCCCCGCGAAGCCCGCGAGACCATCGGGCTTGCGACATATATAGGCTTGCAATCGCGCGGCCTGCCCGTCGCCCCGTCGGACGATCCGCGTCTGGCACCCGTCCGCGCGCAGGGCAAGGCGCTCTTCACGCAGCGGCTGGGCCAGCTCAACTTTTCCTGCGCGCAATGTCACGACGACAATGCCGGACGCCATCTCGCGGCCGCACCGATCCCGCAAGCCCATCCCACAGGCTATCCGCTCTACCGGCTGGAATGGCAGGCGACAGGCTCGCTGCAACGGCGCCTGCGCAATTGCATGGTGGGCGTGCGTGCCGAGCCGTTCAGCTACGGCTCGGCGGAATTCCTTGCACTGGAGCTCTACCTGATGGACCGTGCCGCTGGCATGCCCATCGAGACGCCCGCCGTGCGGCCTTGAAGTCTCAGGATTTCTGTAATCTGGCGCGGGCCGACATTAGACTTTTATCGCCCCCTATGGCGCATGAGCCGCGAAGGTTGTCGCCCGTTCGCCGGGCTGAGCCAGAACCGCCCTCACCATTGGAAACGCAAGCTTCTAATAGGGCCAGCAGGTGGAGCTGGTGATCGGCTACACGCCCGGCGGCGGCCATTGCGGTTGCGATGAAGCAGGATAGGCAGATGGGTGTCACCGACGGCTCCTATCAGGCCACGCTGAAGGCCAATGGTGTGGAGTGCCGGATGGACGAAAAATGGGACCACAAGGGTACCGATGCGGACACGACCACGTCCGTCGTCTGACAAAATGCAAGAAGGCCTCGAAAACGGGGCCTTTTTTCGTCATTGCGAGGAGCGACGCGGCAATCCATCTTCTGTGGCTGTTGCTAGATGGATTGCTTCGTCGCTTCGGCTCCTCGCAATGACGAGGTCTCCGCGACGGAAGGTGCCCAGCTGACCAAAGCCCTTGCCCCCTCCTCCCATCACAGCAGCTGCGGCGATGGGAGCAGAACGGGCAACCTTGAGTGTGGTTCAATCCGCAGGACGTTCCTTGCGGAATTTCGGCTTGCTGGCGGCGTCATATTTCGGACGATCCGCGCGGGGGGCGTCGCCGAATTTCGGCTTCTTGTCATATTTTGGCTTGTCGACGCCAGGCTTGTCGAACTTCGGCTTGTCGAACTTCGGCTTGTCGAACTTCGGCTTGTCGGAAAACTTCTTGGCGAAGGCCGGCTTGTCAGCCGATCCCGGGCCATCGGCCCGCGAAATATTGACGTCCTGCTGGCCGTTCTTGGCACCGCCGGGCCGCATCATGGCTTCGGCAAAGGCCGCCGCATGTTCGGCGGACACCTCGAACTTGGTCTCCTTGTCGAAGATGCGAATGGCGCCGATTGCCTCGCGCGACACCTGGCCGCGCTTGCAGATCATCGGCAGGACCCATTTCGGATCGGCATTGTCCTTGCGGCCAATGTCGAGCCGGAACCAGACGCCGTCGCCACGATGGCGCAGGGGCGCGCTCGGGCCACGCTCGGGCGACGAGGGATCGCGCGGGCTGCGCTCGATCCGCGAGGTGACCGCGCGCGAATCGCGACCGAAACCCGGATCGGAGACATCTTCCGGTGCCGGCAGGCGCGAACGGTAGATGCGCACCAGCGCAGCCGCCACATCCTCGGGCGACCGCTCGGCAAGAAGCGCGCGGGCGAGGACGAGATCCTCCTCCGTATTCTCCTCGTTCAGCAACTCGTCCTTGATCATGCGTTCCTGGTCGAGCTTGCGCACGTCCTCGGCGGACGGCGGACCGCCCCATTCCGGCTGCACGCCCGCGTCGACGAGCAGACGCTCGGCCTTGCGGCGACGCGACACCGGCACCAGCAGGACCGCAATGCCCTTGCGGCCCGCACGGCCGGTCCGGCCCGAGCGATGCTTCAGAATTTCGGCGTCATTGGGCAGTTCGGCATGGATGACGAGATTGAGGTTGGGCAGATCGATGCCGCGCGCAGCAACATCCGTCGCCACGCAGATGCGCGCACGGCCGTCACGCAGGGCTTGCAGCGCATGGTTGCGCTCGTTCTGCGACAGCTCGCCCGACAGGGCGACCGCGCCGAAGCCGCGCTCCAGCAGGGCTGAATGCATGTGACGCACGGATTCACGCGTGTTGCAGAACACCAGCGCGCCGGGTGATTCGTAAAAGCGCAGCAGGTTGACGGTGACGTGCTCGATCTCGTGCGGCATCACGCGCAGCGCGCGATAGTCGATGTCGGCATGGACCTGGTCGCCGCCACCCACTTCGATGCGCAGCGCGTTTTTCTGGTAGTCGCGCGCCAGCTTCACGATGCCCGATGGCAGCGTCGCGGAGAACAGGAGCGTGCGGCGCTCGGATGGCGTCGCCTTCATGATCGCTTCGAGATCCTCGCGGAACCCCAGATCAAGCATTTCGTCGGCTTCATCGAGGATGAGCGCGCGCAATTGCGAGACGTTGAGGCCGTTGCGTTCGATGTGATCGCGCAGGCGGCCCGGCGTGCCGACGACAATGTGGCAGCCCTGCTGCAGAAGCTGGCGTTCGCGGCGCGCGTCCATGCCGCCGACGCAAGCGACGACGCGGCCCTTGGCGCCGGCATAAAGCCAGGTCAGTTCACGATGCACCTGCAGCGCGAGTTCGCGCGTCGGGGCAACGACGAGGGCCAGCGGCGCGCTGGCATAGGCAAGCGTTTCGGCGTCGCCCAGAAGCGTCGGCGCAATGGCGAGGCCATAGGCCACCGTCTTGCCGGAGCCCGTCTGGGCGGAGACAAGAAGATCGCGCTCGCTGGTCTCAGCTTCGAGAACGGCAAGCTGGACGGGCGTGGGATCGTTATAGTCACGCGCAGCGAGAGCACGCGCGAGGCTCGGATTGGTCGCGGGGAATGGCAAGAACTGGAAACCTTCGGTCACTGCGGCGCGGAACAGGACCGGATTCGGCCATAGCGCTCGCGGGCGGATTGATCCGCCGAGTGCTGGCTACATACGCCCCCTTGATGAGAAAAGCCAGCGCGGGCCAGCTCTGCGACGAAGAGCGCGTCAGGCCGTGCGCGCCTTGAGCACCTTGCGGGGTGCCGGCGCGCGGCGCTGGCCAATGATTCGCAGCAGAATGAGTGCCAGCACGACGATCAGGACCCATTGTGCAGGTCGCACACTCATGTCGGGATCGACATTGGCGGCCAGGATGCGAAGCCACGGCACGCCGGTCTTGCCGGCATACCAGGCGGCCTCGATCAGCATGGTGGCAAGCGACGCCGCACATGCCAGCCCGGCCAGCGCCCACGGACCCCGGAGACCGCGCTTGCTCAGGGTCCGCCAGCCCATCAGCGCCAGGAACAGGCCCGCATCGAGGACCGGCTCGCTGACATCAACCTTGGATTGCAGGAACGCATGGGCAAGACTGAAGATCAGCAGCCAGTAGATCGTCCGATGCAGCCGGTTCCAGTTGAGCGCACCCATGCGCTGCACCCAGCCGTCCGTGGAGGTGACGCCCAGCGCCGTGATGCCAATGAGCGCGACAAAGCCGATGGTGAGGTAGAAGCGCAGCACGATTTCCGACGCGAC
>CAIWVR010000262.1 GCA_903916165.1 uncultured Hyphomicrobiales bacterium
ATGGAATCGGCCAGCACGCCGCTCATCTTCGAATCCCACTCGCGCGCTTCAACATTGGCGGGGCGGATCCAGTAGATCGCGAGCGTCACGACGACGACGAGAAAGGCGAGGATCGACACGCCGACCACAAGGCCGAGGATGGGCCAGCGGAACGCAAAGACCGCGGTCACGCCGGTGACGACGACGAAGGCCGGCACAAGACCGAACATCAGCGTGTCGGTGAATGTGTCGAAGGCCGTCATGCCGCGCGTGATCTTGCGCACCGTCGCACCGGCGAAGGAATTGGCGTGCCAATCGGAGGAAAACCGCTGCACCTTGGCGAAGGCGTCCCGCCCGATGGTGGTGATGGCCCGCGCGCTGAGCCGGTTCAGCACGAAGGTGACGAGCTGCCGCGACACCTGGAACAGGGCGCCCAGCGCAATGAAGATCCCCAGCGCATGGATGGCGGGCCAGGGATTTTCCGCCACGCCCGAGGCTATGGCGTCGACCAGCCAGCCCGCCGCCACGGGAATGGACACATCGACCAGGGTGGAGGCGATGCGCACACCCAGCAGCGTGCCGAACAATTTGGGCGAGAGCAGCCAGTAATGCGTCACGAAGGGCAGGACGCGCGCAACCTTGGCCTTGTTTCCGGGCTTCTTCATGAGTGGGTTATGGCGCGGCGGCGGGTGCGGGGCAATGGGTGCGCATTCCCCTCAAGCGTCCTGCATGATCCGCAGCCGCGCGCGCAAAGCCTCGCGGATATGGGCGCGCGCCAAAGCCTCGGCGCGGTCGCCGTCATGGGCGGCCATGGCCTCGATGATCTCGCGATGCTCGCGCGCGGCCGGGTCGGGGCGGCCGTCGACCGCAAAGGTGGTGCGGCCGAGCAAGGCGATGGCGTCCTGCAATTCCTGCAGGGCGCTTTCGAGATACCGATTGCGCGAGGCGGCGAACATGCCGTCGTGGATCAGCCGGTTCAGCCGCGCCATTTCCAGCGGATCGCCACTTGAAGCCTCGAAACGCGCCTCGAGATCGTGCAGGGCCTCGATCTCGGCGTCCGAGGCATGGCGCGCGGCCAGGCGCGCGGCGGCGGCCTCGAGAATTTCGCGCATGATGTAAAGCTCGACCACCTCGGATGTCTCGAGCCGGCGCACAATGAGGCCACGCCCCGGCGCATGGGCGACGAGCCCTTTCGACACCAGCCGGCTGAAGGCCTCGCGCACCGGCGTGCGGCTGACATTGAGCCGGGTCGCCACCTCCTCCTCGCGCAGACGGTCGCCCGGCTTGTAGACGCCCATGCGCAAGGCCTCGCGCAAGGCGCGGAACACTGCCTCGCCCAGCGGCAAGCCATCGCTGCGATCTGCCAGAAAACGATCAGCCACGGTCCGTCAAACCTCTCTGAGGGCACATTGCATTTCTTTGTATCCAAAGATATACGGCTAGGAAAGCACCCGCTGCGCCTGCGGGAATCCTGCCTGTCACGGAGAGAGACTTGGTCGATTTCTCGAAACGATATGACGTGCTTGTGGTCGGCGGCGGCAATGCCGCCCTCTGCGCGGCCATTGCAGCGCGCCGCGAGGGCGCTTCCGTGCTGGTGCTGGAGGCGGCCCCGAAATTTTATCGGGGCGGCAACACGCGCCACACGCGCAACATGCGCTGCGCGCATGATGCGGCCACCGAGACCCTGTCGGGTCCCTATTACGAAGACGAATTCTTCGATGACCTGCTGCGCGTGACGGGCGGCAACACCAATGAAGACCTCGCGAAAATGATGATTCACGAGTCGAAGGAGATGCTGACCTGGATCGCCGACCAGGGCGTCCGCTTCCAGCCCTCGCTCGGGGGCACATTGTCTCTCGGCCGCACCAATTCCTTCTTCCTCGGCGGCGGCCGCGCCATGCTGAACGCGCTCTACCTGACGGCAGAGGATCTGGGCGTCGACATTGCCTATGACGCCGAAGTGCTGTCGATGGACATTGAGAACGGCATGTTCCTTGGGGCCGACGTCAAGCAGCCCAATGGCACCGTGACCGTGCGCGCGGGCGCGCTGGTGGCAGCAGCTGGCGGCTTTGAAGCCAACAAGAAATGGCTGGAAGAGAGCTGGGGCCCGGCGGCCCGCAACTTCCTCATTCGCGGCACGCGCTTCAACCGCGGCACCGTTCTGAAAATGCTGACCGGGGCCGGCGTCGACGAGATCGGCGATCCAACGCAATGCCACGCGGTCGCCATCGACGCGCGCGCGCCCGAGTTCGACGGTGGCATCATCACGCGTCTTGACTGCGTGGTCTTCGGCATCGTCGTCAACAAGCATTGCGAACGCTTCTACGACGAGGGCGAGGATGTCTGGCCCAAGCGCTATGCCATCTGGGGCCGCCTTGTGGCGGGCCAGCCAGACCAGATCGCCTATATCGTGTTCGACGCGCCCTCTCTCGAATTGTTCATGCCGTCGTGCTTCCCGGCCATCAAGGCCGACACAATCACCGAACTGGCGCAAAAGCTCGAACTCGATCCCGCGGCGCTCAATGCCACGGTGGCGACATTCAACGCGGCCGTGAAGCCCGGCACCTTTGACCATACGCAGCTCGACGATTGCCGCACAGAAGGGCTGACGCCCGACAAGACGCATTGGGCGCGCCGCATCGAGAAGGCGCCCTTCTATGCTTATCCGGTGCGACCGGGCATTACCTTCACCTATCTTGGCGTGCGCGTGAACCGCCAGTCGCGCATGATGATGGCGGACGGAAAGCCATCCGCGAACATGTTCGCGGCGGGCGAGATCATGGCGGGCAATGTGCTCGGCAAGGGCTATGCCGCAGGCATTGGCATGACGATTGGCAGCGTCTTCGGGCGCATCGCAGGACGGGAGGCAGCCGGCAATGCACGCAACTGACACGCTGGCGGAAGCCGATCGCCTCATGACTGTGTGCAATAGCTGCCGCTATTGCGAAGGGCTCTGCGCGGTCTTTCCGGCGATGGAAATGCGCCGCGAATTCCTGGACGGCGACCTCAATTATCTCGCCAATCTCTGCCATTCCTGCGGCGCCTGCTACACGGATTGCCAGTTTTCGCCGCCGCACGAATTCAACGTGAACGTGCCCAAAATTCTTTCGCAGGCGCGCTCCGATTCCTATGAGGCCTATGCCTGGCCGCGCGCCTTCGCGCCAATGTTTAAGGCCAATGGCGTCAAGATCGCCATCGCCGCCGCGCTGAGCGTTGCGCTGTTCATCATCGGTTTTGTTGCCTTCAGCAATCCCGGCGCGCTGTTTTCAGCGCAGACGGGCGTCGGCGCCTTTTATCGCGTGATGCCGCACAATACGATGGCGCTGATCTTCGGCGTGGCGTTCCTCTATGCCATCGTCGCCATGAGCATGGGCGTGCGCGCCTTCTGGAAAGACATCGGCGAACCAGGGACGACCCTGTCGGAAGGCCCGTCGATCTGGCAAGCCATGAAGGATGCCTCCACGCTGCGCTATCTCGATGGCGGCGGCGTCGGCTGCGTCAATGACGGCGAACGTCCGACCGACACGCGCCGCCTGTATCATCACTTCACTTTCTACGGCTTCATGCTCTGCCTTGCGGCAACGAGCGTGGCGACGCTCTATCATTACCTCCTCGCGCGCGTGGCACCCTACCCCTGGTACGACCTGCCGGTGCTGCTGGGCACGCTCGGCGGTATCGGCCTGATCGTCGGGCCGATTGGCCTGCTGCGCGCAAAGTCGACGCGCGATCCCGATCTTGTCGATGCGCCGCGCAAGGGCATGGACGTCGCCTTCCTGCTCATGCTGCTGGCGACCAGCGTGACAGGCCTCGCCCTGCTCGTGCTGCGCGAAACGCCTGCCATGGGCGTTCTGCTGGCCGTACATCTGGGTGTCGTCTTCGCGCTGTTCATCACCATGCCATATGGAAAATTCGTGCACGGCATCTACCGCTTCCTCGCGCTGGTGCGCTATGCGAAGGAAAAGCGGATGTTGGAGATCGGGGCTTAGCCTCAGCCCGTCATTGCGAGGAGCCGCAGGCGACGCGGCAATCCATCTTCAGGCCGCTGCTTTTAGATGGATGGCTTCGTCGCTTCGCTCCCCGCAATGACGCGGGACACCTACCCGTTCACGCGCTCCACCTTTGACACCACCGGTTTCGCTTTCAATTGCGAGATGATGGCGTTCAGATGGGCGAGATCGAGCACCTCCACGTCGAGCACGATGTCGCGGAAGTCAGGCGAATGCGAGATGAAGGCAATGTGGTCGATGTTGGCGCCCGCGTCGCCGATCACGGTCGCGATCATGCCCAGTGTGCCGGGTTCATTGATCGCCGTAACGGTCAGCCGCGCTGGAAAGAAGTCACGGCGGTCCTCGTCAATATCCCAGCGCACATCGAGCCAGCGCTCGGGCTGGTCATCGAAATCCATCAAGGCGGGTGACTGGATCGGATAGATCGTGATCCCCTCGCCGGGCGTCAGGATGCCGACGATGCGATCTCCGGGCACCGCGCCGCCATTGGGTGCAAAACTGACCGGCAGATCACCGCCGAGGCCGCGAATGGGAATGGCATGCGCGTCCGGCGGGCCTTCGGCACCGGGCACCTTGAAGACGAGGCTCGCCGCCTTCTTCAATCCGAACCAGCCCGTATCGGCCTTGCGCATCCCGGCATTGGCCTTGTGCACACCGGCATTGGCCTTGCGCTCTTCCTTGAAGTCGGGATGAACAGCTTTCACCACATCACCGGAAAACATCTCGCCACGACCGACCGCCGCCAGCACATCGTCAATGCTTTGGCGTGCGAGGCGCGGCAGAGCGCCCTTCAGCTTCTCGTCCGAAAACGTCTTTTTGGCGCGCTCGAAGGCGCGCGTCACAATCTGGCGGCCGAGCCCCGCATATTGCGACCGCACCGCGTCACGCGTTGCGCGGCGGATCGCGGCGCGGGCTTTTCCGGTGACGACAAGCGTCTCCCAGGCGGCGGGCGGCACCTGCCCCTCGGCCACCGCGATCTCGACCTCGTCGCCGTTTTGAAGCTCCGACAGCAGCGGCGCGATGCGCCCGTTGATCTTGGCGCCCACAGCATTGTTGCCGACATCGGTGTGGACCGCATAGGCAAAATCAATGGGCGTCGCGCCGCGCGGCAGCGCGATCAGCCGACCTTTCGGCGAAAAGCAGAACACCTGATCGTGGAACAGCTCGAGCTTCGTGTGCTCCAGAAACTCCTCCGGTGAATCGCCTTCCGACAAAAGGTCGATGGTGCGCCGAAGCCAGCGATAGGCACGGCTTTCGCGCGACAAAGCGTCGGTGTCATTGGCGCGGCCATCCTTGTAGAGGGCATGCGCGGCGATGCCATATTCGGCGATGTCGTGCATTTCCTGCGTGCGGACCTGCAGCTCGACACGCTGCCGACCGGGACCCACGACAGTCGTGTGCAGCGAGCGGTAATCGTTCTGCTTGGGCGTCGAGATGTAATCCTTGAAGCGGCCCGGCACGAAGGGCCATTTGGTGTGGATGACGCCGATGCAGCGGTAGCAATCCTCCGTGCTGGAGACCAACAGGCGGAAGCCGAATATGTCTGACAATTGCTCGAAGGCGATGGACTTGCGCTCCATCTTCTTCCAGACGGAATAAGGGGCCTTCTCGCGGCCCTTCACATCGGCGACGATGCCGCGCGCGACCAGCGCCTCACGCAATTCATCCTCGATCTTGGCGATCAGCGCGCCATTCTTCTGGCGCAGATCGGCAAGACGCGCCTCGATCATCGCGCAGGCCTCGGGCATCAATGTCTTGAAACAAAGGTTCTCCAGCTCGTCACGCATGTTCTGCATGCCCATGCGACCGGCAAGCGGCGCATAGATGTCGAGCGTCTCCTCGGCGATGCGCTTGCGCTTTTCGGGCGGCACGAAGTGGAGCGTGCGCATATTGTGCAGGCGGTCGGCGAGCTTCACGACGAGCACGCGCACGTCATCGGCAATGGCGAGCAACAGCTTGCGAAAATTTTCCGCCTGCTCGGCGCGCTTCGAGACGAGGTCGAGCTTCTTGAGCTTGGTCAGTCCATCGACCAGCGCGCCGATGTCACGACCGAACAGCTGGTCGATCTCCTCACGGGTGGAACTGGTGTCTTCGATCGTGTCGTGCAGGACCGCGGCGACGATGGTGGCATCGTCAAGCTTCAAGTCGGTCAGGATGGCGGCAACTTCGAGCGGGTGTGTGAAATAAGGGTCGCCGGACGCGCGCTTTTGCGCGCCATGGGCTTTCATCGCGTAGACATAGGCGCGATTGAGCAAGTCCTCGTCGGCGTTCGGATTGTACTTCCGCACGCGGTCGACAAGTTCGTATTGCCGCATCATTTTCAAAAGCACCAGGACCCATACACATGGCACCACCGGACGCGGCGCAGAAAGATTGTTCCCAATATCCGCGTCCCGTCGTCCGGATACAAGGGCGCATGATCGACCGGACGTGCAAAAAGCAAGGGGCGCGGCAGCTGTCGCTCCGCGCCCCCAACATTCAAAGATGTCAGTGAAAGCCTACTCGCCCTCGTCGTCCGTCTCGGCCGGGGGCACGAGGCCTTCGAGGCCGCGCAGCAGGTCTTCTTCCGTCATGCGGTCGAACTGGATGTCGTCCGACGATCCAAGGTTCGGCGTGGTCGCAGGCGTCAGCGCCGGCACGACTTCGGCTTCGGGCTCGTCAACTTCGACATGCTTCTGCAGCGAATGGATCAGGTCTTCCTTCAGGTCTTCCGGAGCCTGCGTGGAATCGGCGATCTCGCGCAGCGCCACGACGGGGTTCTTGTCGTTGTCGCGATCGACGGTGATCTGCTGGCCAGAACCGATCATGCGGGCGCGGTGGGCGGCCACGAGAACGAGTTCGAACCGGTTCTCGACCTTGTCGATGCAATCTTCGACGGTGACGCGTGCCATGGGGCGACGATCCTTGGGGAATGAGGAAACAGAGGATTGGCACCTTCGTTACACGAAAGCCCCTCGACAGGCAACCAAGCCGCAAAGGCGATGCACGGGCTCCCCTGGCACACCGACCGAGTCTTGCAGCCACCCCGCTTATTACTGCTACCGTTTTCAGAAATGATCATCAAGATCCTTAAAAATAAGAGGAAATAGAATAAAATGCTTGACTAATCATGACCGCAGGGCGAGAGATAAACCTAAGCGACCTGCGGATGCGGGTCCGCACCGACCGGTATGGAACCGGAGTTTTGATGCAGCTCGGCCGCTCATTGTGCGGACTTCATTCCAGGCGAGATTGAACAGAACTCCCTCTTTCGAGCGAAACAGAAAGTTTTCAAGCATGTCCGAAGAACGCATTGCCTTGTTTGTCGACGGTGCCAATCTCTATGCCACTGCGAAGGCGCTCGGTTTCGACATTGATTACAAGAGGCTTTTGAAGGAATTCCAGTCCAAGGGTCGCCTTGTGCGCGCCTTCTATTACACCGCGCTGATCGAGGACCAGGAATATTCCTCCATCCGCCCGCTCATCGACTGGCTTGATTACAATGGATTTTCGGTCGTGACCAAGCCGACGAAGGAATTCGTCGATTCCATGGGCCGCCGCAAGGTCAAGGGTTCGATGGACATCGAACTTGCCACCGACGCCATGGAAATGGCCGATCACATTGATCACATGGTCCTGTTCTCGGGCGATGGCGACTTCCGCTCGCTCGTCGCCGCCGTGCAGCGCAAGGGTGTCCGGGTCTCGGTCGTTTCCACGATCACCACGCAGCCGCCGATGGTCGCCGACGAGCTTCGCCGCCAGGCGGATGAATTTGTGGACCTGCTGCACCTCGCCGCCAAGGTTGGTCGCGACCCGAACGAGCGCCTGCAGCGCTATCAGGAACGCCGTCCGGCCGCGCCGGCAAGCGACGAGGTCCTCGACACCTGAGCCTGAGGCCTTTATTCCCGCTTCATGCCTGACCTGATCGACGCACCCCTCCCCGGGAGGGACTGTCCCCTGTGCCCCCGCCTCGCCGCTTTCCGTGACGAGGCGCGGGCTGCCCATCCTGACTGGCACAATGCGCCGGTGCCCTCATTCGGGGACCTGTCCGCGCGGCTTCTTGTCGTGGGTCTGGCACCGGGCCTGCGCGGTGCCAACCGCACGGGGCGGCCCTTCACCGGCGACTGGGCTGGCGACCTTCTCTACGAAACCCTGATCGACTTTGGCTTTGCCAGCGGCGTCTATGACGAGCGCCCGGACGACAGCCTGACGCTGCACGATTGCCGCATCACCAATGCGGTGCGCTGCGTACCACCGCAGAACAAGCCGACACCGGCCGAAATCACCATCTGCCGGGCGTTTCTCGTCCCCACCATCGACACCATGCCGAAGCTGCGCGCCATTGTCGCGCTGGGCCGGATCGCGCATGAAAGTGTCGTGCGGGGTTTGGGCGCGAAGCTGTCAGCCATGCCGTTCGCGCACGGGGCGCAGCATCAGGCGGGACGACTGGCGCTCTACGACAGCTACCATTGCTCGCGCTACAACACGAACACCGGCGTGCTGACGCGCGACATGTTTCGGGATGTGTTTGCGGCGGTGAGGGAAGAGCTGGGGCGGTAGGACGCGAAATCCTTCTCCCGCGGCGCGGGAGAGGGGCGACCTCGACCTCACACCTTGTCGCCGCGCAGCAACCGGCCCTGCTCTTTTTTCCAGTCGCGGTCTTTTTCCGTCTGGCGCTTGTCGGCCGCGTTCTTGCCGCGTCCCAGCGCGATCTCGATTTTCGCGCGGCCCTTTTCATTGAAGTAG
>CAIWVR010000263.1 GCA_903916165.1 uncultured Hyphomicrobiales bacterium
AGGAGTTTTCAGGTTATGTCATTTCCCACATCCCATCGCCTTCTGCGCGCGCTTCTCGCCGACACGTCCTATGCGTGGCGGCCCGACGGCCCGGACGGCGACCTGCGCGTCGTCGCGCGCCGTCGCAACGTGTCGGTGGAAACCGGCCGCTTTCCGTCTGAGTCGGGGGCTGTTCTCGTCGAGGCCTCCCTGGCCGCATGGCAGCCGGCCGGTCCGGCGCGCCGCGAGCGGCTGGTCCTGACGGCAGAGGGGCGCGCCCGCGCCGCGCTGCTCCAGGGCGAGGCTGGCCTCGAGCCCGCCCGGGCGCTCCAGGGTGATCTTGTCCGGACGCATGGCCTGCTGGTCAATGCGGCGGAAAATCCGCTCTCCTGGCTCGCGCGCCGGCGCGGCAAGGACGGCGCGCCGCTGCTGTCGCCCGACCATGTGCAGGCAGGCGAACGCCTGCGCCGCGATATCGATCTTGCCCGCACGCTGCCGCGCGTCACCTCGCGCTGGGATGGTCTCCCCGGCACCCGCGCTGCCGCGCCGCAAGCCGGTCCCATGACCGACCTCGCGCTCGCCGCCCGCCAGCGCGTTGACGCCGCCTTACAGGCTGTGGGGCCGGAGTTTTCCGGCCTTCTGATGGACGTTTGCGGTTTTCTGAAAGGACTGGAGCTTGTCGAGAGCGAGCGCCATTGGCCGCGTCGCTCGGGCCGGATCGTGCTCGAACTCGCGCTGGGGCGCCTCGCCCGGCATTATGGCATCGGCACGCGCCCGGCACCTGCCAGCGCGCCGATGCGCCATTGGGGCGCGTCGGATTACCGGCCGTCGCTGCCCTAGTCTGTCGCCAGCGCGGCGCGGGCGTCGGACTTGATCCGCTCGACCATGGAGCGCACGCCATTCGAGCGTTGCGGTGTCAGATGGGCGTCGAGCCCGAGCTTCCGGAACAGGTCCTGCGCGTCGGTGGTCACGATGTCTTGTGCCGGGCGTCCCGAATAGAGCGCCAGCACGAGATAGACGAGGCCGCGCACGATATGGGCGTCGCTGTCGCCGCGCAGATGGAGCACCGGCGTGTCGCCGTTGCGCGTCACCTTCGTCTCGACCCAGACCTGGCTCGCGCAGCCGCGCACCTTGTTGTCCTCATTATGCGCGGGCTCGGGCAAGGGCTCCAGCTCGCGGCCCAGTTCGATGAGATAGCGGTAGCGGTCGTCCCACTCGTCGAGGAGGTCGAAGTTCTCGATAATATCGTCGATCTTCGCTGTCATCTCACCTGCGCCCAAAAGCTGTTGGCGCTTCTATATGGCGTCGAAGGGGGCGAGCGCCAGCCTTTAAGCCGCTTCAGCGGCGTGCGGCCGTGACGGTCGCCGGGCCGCGCCAGCCGGGCGTGCGGTCGCCGGGCTGCAGCGTGTCCTGTGACATCGCTGGCCGGTCTGCGAGGTCGAACGCCTTTCCAGGGTCGAAGGCTTGGCCGAGCGAGATCGCCTGGGCGGCGCAGCCGATCGGGTCTTTCGCGCAAAGGCTCTGTGTTTCGCGCACGATGATCTGCGTGGCCTTCTGCGCCTCGCCGACGAGCTCGTCGCGCAGGCTCGCCCCGTCCCATGGCAAGGCCATGAAGACAAGACCGAGCCAGAACAGACTGCGGACCAGGAAAAACATGACGCGACCTTCGGGCGCGCACATCTGCGCCGGTCCGATGGTGATCGGCTCAAAAAAAAACGCTGTCAAACAAGCGCTTTGCCCTGTCGGACAGGGATTATGGCTTGATTCACCACGTCACAGCCGAAAGCTCAATGAAGACGTGGTCCATAGGCCGCGCGCGGTTGAGAAAATGCTAACCATGTCCATCGAAAGGCACCTGACCTTGCGCCAACCGGGCCTTTTTCAACATGGTTAGCGTGTTTCCGGGCTTGGCGTTTAGCACTCACTTAAGGCCCGTCTGCGATGGTGGGGGTGTGGAATGGCGTCTCGCCTCAGGTGACGGAATTGGGTCAAGTGACGGGTCTTTCTGAACGTCTCGATACGCTGGTGCATGAGAGCGCGGGCGGCTGTCCGCTGATGCGCGCGCGCCACAGCCATTTCATGCGTCTTCACCTGCTGATGCCCTTGTGCGCGAGCATTGCCGCGCCGCTGGTGCTCGCCATCGCCGGCACGCCCACGCCCTGGCAGGCGGCAGCCTTCGGTCTGGCCATGTTGCCGCTTGCTGGCGTGGCGCTCGCCTCGCAGCGGGGCGCGCTGGATGACGCGCAGGCCATTGGTCTGGCGGCGCTCGCGGGCCTGGCTTGCGTCGCCGGGGTCGCGGCAGGCCCAGGCTTTGCCGCGGGCCTCTTTCTTTGCCTTTTGCCATTTGAGGCGGCGCTGGCGGGCACGGCCCGCGCCTTGCGGACCGCTTGCGTGGCGGCTGCCGGCCTCGGGTTCCTTCTGCTTCTGGCCAGCGCGACCGGCGTGATCCCCGCCGCGGGAGCCGCGCCTCTTGTCGATGCGGCACTCGGTGCCTGCGCGCTCGTCTATGGTCTTGGCCTCGCGCAGGTGGCGCGCGCGCAAATGCTGATGCGCGAAGCCCTTCATGACCTGGAACGGGCGGAACATCGCTTGCTGCGCGCGCTCGTCAGCGACGTTGACCTCCAGTTCAATCGCGCCGGGGTCGTCCTGTCGGTCGAGGGCAATTGCACACAGGCGCTCGGCCTGCGCCCGCGCGACCTGTCGGGACGCGGCCTGTTCGAGCGCGTGCAGGTGGCGGATCGCCCGGTTTTCCTGAAAGCCTTGTCGGACGCGGCGCGCCTCAAGGATGTGACGACCGTGCGCCTGCGCGTGCGCGGGCTCGATGTCGGCAGCATGCGCGGCACCTTTGCTGAACCGGTTTTCCGGCATGTGGAAATCCGTGTCTGTCATCTGGCGGGCGAGGGCGATGGCGCCGTGCTGGCTGGCTTGATGCGCGATGTCACGGATGTTGTCGTTGCCGGGCGGGGGGTAGCCTCGCCACCGGTCGGCGTGCGCGAGGACGACGACTGGCAGAACCGGCTCCTGGCCAATGTCAGCCATGAACTTCGTACGCCGCTCAACGCCATCATCGGCTTTGCCCAGATGCTGGGTGCGGAACGTCCCGCGCCGCCCAGCGAGGCCCAGCGCCGCGAATATGTCGAGATTATCCACGCTTCCGGACAGCATCTGCTGAGCATCGTCAATGCGTTGCTCGATATGTCGAAGATGGAGGCGGGACGCTTCCAGATTGCGGCCGCACCGCTCGACCTGCCGCCGCTGCTTGGCTCCTGCTGCGATATCGTCCGGCTCAAGGCACAGGATGCACAGGTGGAGATCCTGCGTGAGGTGCCACCGAACCTTGGCCTTGTCGCCGATGAGCGCGCCTGCCGCCAGATTGTGCTCAATCTGTTGTCGAATGCGATCAAGTTCACGCCGAAAGGCGGTCGTGTGACGCTGCATGCGCGCCATGATGGCGAGGATCTCGTGTTATCTGTCACCGATACCGGCATTGGCGTAAGTCAGGCTGACCTGCCGCGCCTTGGCGATCCGTTTTTCCAGGTGCGCGCCTCTCTCGATGCGCCCCATGAAGGAACGGGCCTTGGACTGTCTGTGGTCAAGGGACTTGTCGGCCTGCATGGCGGCGCAATCTCTGTGGAGAGCGCGCTGGGGCAGGGAACCTGCGTGACCGTCCGCCTGCCATGCGATGGCCATGCAGCGCAAAAGCCCGCGCTCGAAAGCGCGGCAATCGAGATTATTTCACGGCGCGCCGCAGCGCCGGTTCATAACGTGTCCACGGTGAAAAAAATTGCGTGAAGCTCTCGCCCGATCCGACCATGATTTCGTGCTCTCCACGCCGGCACGGCAACGTCGCGCGCCGCAAAGGGGCGGAGGCGTCATCGCGCGCGCGGGTGCCGTCCTGCTGCGAAAGCCCGGCCGCACGCTGGCCGTCGTCGTCTTCACCGGCATATTATGCGGCATTGCAGCCAATGCGCTGTTCTTCCAGACCGCGCGTCATCCGGCCCCGATCTTTCACGGCCCCGTCATTGCCCGCCCCGCGCTTCCGGTGAGCGCGCCGGTGCCGCCGGCGGTGCCCCTGCCGCCGCAACGTCCGCTTGAAAAGACCGCTGCGCCGCAGCCACAGGCGGCCCCCGTCGTGACGCCTGCCCCGCGCCCGGTCGAGGCTCCGCCGAGGGATCAGATCGGCGCGCTTCTGTCTGCCGGCGCACCCGCGCCTGCGACCGATCCCGCGCCCCGCATTGTTGCTGCCCAGAAGGCGCTCATGAAACTCGGCTATGTCGTCAAGGCGGATGGCATCATGGGTGCCGGTACGCGCAAGGCGATCGAAATGTTCGAACA
>CAIWVR010000264.1 GCA_903916165.1 uncultured Hyphomicrobiales bacterium
CGGCATGGCGGCGGGCGTGGACCGCATCATCATGCTGCTGTGTGGCGCGCAGAACCTGCGCGAAGTGTCGATCTTCCCGATGAACCAGCAGGCGATGGATCTGCTGATGGGGTCTCCGTCGGAAGCGACCAACCAGCAATTGCGCGACCTCCACATCCGCCTGAACCTGCCGGAGAAATAGATCATGTCTCTGCGCATCGAAGTCGCCCCCGGCGAAATCATCGACAAGCTGACGATCCTCGAGATCAAGCGCGAGCGCATCGCCGACGAGGCCAAGCGTAAAAACGTCGCCTACGAATGGGACGTGCTCACGCGCGATCTCGTGGCGGCGGTGCCCTCGACACCCGAGCTCGAGGCGCTGCGCATGAAGCTGAAGGAGATCAACCTGAAGCTCTGGGTGATCGAGGACGACATCCGCGATTGCGAACGCGCGAAGGATTTCGGCCCGAAATTCGTGGAACTGGCACGCGCGGTCTATGTCACCAATGACGAGCGCGCGGCGGTGAAGCGGCAGATCAACGAGCTGCTGAACAGCGCGATCATCGAGGAAAAGAGCTACGCGGCTTATTGAGCCGGGCGTCATGGCGCGCGGAAGGTGCTGGCGATAATGTTTGTCGGTGGGCCGTAATCCCTGCACCGTCATTGCGAGCGGAGCGAGGCAATCCAGACACGCGTGTTGGGGTGAAGTCTGTGACGTTCGTCATACGTGGCAGGCATAACTGGCGCGGCTTCTGGATTGCTTCGGCTCGCGCTCGCAATGACGGCATCGGGATTCACCCCAGCTTCGTCCGCACCTCATCCCACACGCGCGCGACGCTCAGCGCCTGCACATCCTCCACCTCTATGGCCCCAAACCCCGCGCGCAGAATGCCCGTGCGTTCGGCTGGCATGTGGGATCCAAACAGCGCCAGCCCGCGCACGCCCAGATGCGAGGCCAGATGCGTCGGCCCGGTGTCATTGCCGACAACAAAGGCGGCGGCTGTCATGACGCCCGCCAGCTGGAACCAGTCGATAAAGCCGGTGCCGCGCAGGACATGCCCCGGCAGATCGGGGCCGGTCTCGTCGGGTCCCGGTGCCGTGACCACGTCGAAGCCCGCCTCCATCAAGGCATGCGCCAGGGCAGCGTAATGCGGCCAGCGTTTTTGGGGGTGGCGCGCGGATGATCCTGGCACCAGCACGACATAGGGTCTGCGCACATTGGCGAGCAGGGCCATGACGTCATCGGCCATCCAGCCGACATCGGGTGCCAGCGTGTGGACCACGGGCACGCCGGCATCGCGCAATTGCCCCGCCAGTCGGTCGAGCGTGCGGATTTTCTTGGGGTCATCGGCGCGATGGGGCAGGGCGCAACCCGCTGCCGTGCCGGACCATTCAACGTCCTTCAGGAACCAGCGGAAGTAGAAGGCGGTGCGCGCGGAATTCTGCAGGTCGTAGACGCGCGCAAAAGCCTCGCGCCGCAGCTCGTTGCGCAATGCGCCCATCCGGTCGAGCCGCCAGCGCGGCGCGCGCGGATCGATGAGCACGCGGTCGACATGCGGGCAGCGCCGGAAGATTTTGGCATAAGCGGGCGTGGTCAGGACGACGATCTCGTCGCCCGGATGATGCGCGCGAATATCCCGCAGCGCGCCATCGCACTGGATGACATCGCCGAACGCGCCGTGCTTGATGACGAGAATGCGCTGCATGGCCGCAATATACGCAGCCGCCCGCGCGAACTCAAACGCTGCCTGTCACGCCTTGTCGTAAAGCTCGACCATCCGTCGCACATCCTGCGGCGAGGGAAGACCCGCCTCATTGCCCAGATGCTGGATCTTGAAGGCTGAAGCCGCGCGCGCGAAGGTCAGGTGCTCCGCCCAGCGCGCTTCGGGTCGCGACAGATAGGCGGCCACATAGGCACCATGAAACACGTCGCCCGCGCCCGATGTGTCGATGATCATGTCGTGCGGCACCGGCAGGGCGGGCAGGCGCGAGACCACGCCGTCCTCGTCATACCACAGGCAGCCATGCTCGCCCTCCGTGACGCCGCCGACCTTGCACCCGCGCGCTTTCAGATAGTCGAGCATGTCCACGGAGGTGAGCTTCATCTGCTCGCACAGCCGCTCGGCGACGAAGGCCGCGTCGATGAAGCCGAGCAGGTCATGCGTGTTGGAGCGCAGGCCACCGCCGTCGAGCGAGGTCAGCACGCCGGCTTGGCGACACGCCTTCGCATAATGGATCGCCGCGTCGGACTGATGGCCGTCGAGATGCAGCGCGCGCACGCCCTCGATGTTGAGGGTCGGAAACGGGTGCAGATAGGCGTCGTCGCGCGCGCGCAGGATGGCGCGCTTGCCGTGCTGGGGCAGGATGAAGGACAGCGACGAGCGCTTCACCTTCCGCCCGTGAACGGGAATGGCATATTTTGCCGCCATATCGAGAAACATGCGGCCGAGCCAGTCATCGGCCAGCGAGGTCAGGAGATCGGGCGCATGGCCCAGCTTGGCACAGGCGAAAGCGGCGGTGACGGCATTGCCGCCGAAGGACACCGCATAATCCCGCGCCACCGCCTTTTCGTCGCCCTGCGGGATGTTATCTGTGAGCAGGGTGACGTCAATATAGGTCTGGCCGATGAAGAGGGCGTTCATGTCAGATCCCGTGGCTGATCGCGGTTATTTGTGCGTCGTCATTGCGAGGAGCGTAGCGACGCGGCAATCCATGGCAGCCGCGAGATGGATTGCTTCGTCGCTTCGCTCCTCGCAATGACGCTAAACGGAAAAGCTGGTTCCGCATCCACAGGACGCCGTGGCGTTCGGATTGTCGATCTTGAACGATTGACCGATCAGGTCGTCCACGAAATCAATCCGCGCGCCCTTCAGGAAATCGAGCGACACGGGGTCGATCAGCACGACGGCACCCTCATGCTCGATGACGTGATCGTCGTCGGCGCGGGCCTTCTCGATGTCAAAGGCATATTGGAAGCCCGAGCAGCCGCCGCCATTGACCGCGACCCGCAGCATGGCGCCGGGGGCTTCCTTGCCGAGGATGGCGGCGACCCGTCTGGCCGCCCGCTCGGTGACGAGGGGCAGTGCGTCGGTGGGCACGTCTGGTGTCTGCGTCATGATGTTCCGTGGACGTTGGCCTTGGCTCGGCCTCCAGATATAAGTCTGCGAGCCCGCGCCTTCAATGAGCGACCTTGGCGCGACAGGGGGCAGCCTTGGATCCGATGACCTCCGCGACCGATCGCGCGCTGCGCGCACCCTATGCCGCTGATCCGTGGGCATCGCGCGGACGGTTGTTTGTCGAGGCCGCGTCCCCGACGCGCACCGAATTCCAGCGCGACCGCGACCGTATCATTCATTCCACGGCCTTCCGGCGGCTTGCACACAAGACGCAGGTCTTCGTGCCCCACGAGGGCGATCACTACCGGACCCGCCTCACCCACACGATCGAGGTTGCCCAGATCGCCCGTGCCCTGGCGCGCGCGCTCACCCTCGATGATGATCTGGCCGAGGCTTTGGCGCTGGCGCATGATCTTGGCCATACGCCATTCGGCCATACCGGCGAGGATGCGCTGGAAGAGGCCATGGCGGGCCATGGCGGGTTCGACCACAATGCGCAGGCCCTGCGGATCGTCACGCGGCTGGAGCACCGCTACGCCTCCTTCGATGGCCTTAACCTGTGCTGGGAGACGCTGGAGGGGCTGGTCAAGCACAATGGCCCGCTGACGGATGCTGCCGGGCAGGGCATCGACACATATGCCGGACGCAGCGTGCCGCTGGCGATCCTCGAATATGACCAGCGCCAGTCGCTGGAGCTGTCGACCTATGCCTCGGGCGAGGCGCAGGCGGCAGCCATCGCCGACGACATTGCCTATAACACCCATGACATTGACGATGGCCTGCGGGCGGGCGTGTTTGATCTGGCCGATCTGGCGGACGTGCCCTTCATCGGCGATCTGGTGCGCGAGATCGGCCGCGCCCATCCACATCTGGAGCGCACGCGCGTGGTCCATGAGCTGGGGCGGCGGGTCATCACGCGCTTCGTCGAGGATGTCATCGCCGAATCCCGCCGTCGGCTGGAGGCCCTGAACCCGTCGAGCGCCGCCGATATAAGGGCTGCCGCGCGCACGACCATCTGCTTTTCGGACGACATGGCCGAAGCCGACCGCGCCGTGAAGGCGTTTCTCTATCCGCATATGTACCGGCATCCGCGCGTGATGAGGGTGCGGGGAGAGGCAGCGGACATCGTGCGGTCCCTGTTCGAGGCCTTTGCGGAGGATGCAGGCCGCATGCCCGAGGAATGGTCGCGCGCCGCGCGCGCCGTCAACGGGCCGGACCCGGATGGACGGCGCCTGCGGGTCGTCTGCGACTATATCGCGGGCATGACCGACCGCTATGCGGCGCAGGAGCACCGGCGGCTGTTTGGCTGGGCACCGGAGCTGCGGTGATTAATTAGCCAGTCAGTTGATGCATCCGGAATTGGTCGTTTGCAGCGTTTAGTTCAACGACGGAATTTGCAGCTGCTGAAATCACTGCAAACCAGTCACCCATCGCTGCTCGATTTGAAACCACCGCGATCCGATAAGGCGCGAACTCAAGTCTTGATAGATCGAAGAATTTCGCAGCGGTCCCTGCAGCAGAGGTTTATTGACGAGTGACCGAGTTGAATACTGTTGGCCTATCCTTAATGCTGACCAGCGGATCGTCGCGCAAGTGACGAGAAACAGAACCTCGTCCAGCGGAAATCTCACCTTTTCCGGCACACGCGGATCGTCGACATCGCCAAGCCGGTCTAGCAAAACCTTCGAACTATCGCGCGTAAACCCACTGTCAATGATCGACGATCTCCGCGACTCAAGGACATCGTTGAA
>CAIWVR010000265.1 GCA_903916165.1 uncultured Hyphomicrobiales bacterium
ATGATGAGGCCCAATCCCCTTTTATGCACGATTGTTCTCCCTCGGACCCACGCGAGCCTTGTTGACAGGCGCTTTCTCAGCATAGTCTAGCCGCAAACGCGGAAAAGCTGCGGGCATATTTATCGGGGGGACTATGATGAGAAACAAGCTGCTCGGCCTGGCGGCCATTCTTATGTGTGCTGTTTCCATTGGCGCGTTACAGGCCGCCGAGTTCCGGCCTGTCACCGATGGCATGTTGCAAAAGCCCGACAGTGGCGACTGGCTGATGCTCAATCGCACTTATGACGAGCAGCGCTTCAGTCCGCTTGACCAGATCAACAAGACGAATGTCGGGCAGATGCAGCTCGCCTTCGTACGGGGCCTGCCGTCTGGCACCAATGAATCGACGCCCATCGTGCATGACGGTGTCATGTTTGTCATCGCGCCCGGGGCCAGCATCCAGGCCATCGACGCCACCAACGGTGATCTGGTTTGGGAATATTTTCGAAATTACCCGAAGGAAATGGCTGATTCGATCGGTGGCCCCCTGCTCTCGCGCAGCAAGAGCCTGGCGATCTACCAGGACATGATTTACTTCACAGCACCGGATGGCTTCGTCGTGGCGATTGACGCCAAGACCGGAAAATTGCGGTGGGAGACAAAGGTCCATGATTTTCGTGACAGGACCCAGCATACTGGGGGCTTGATCATCGCTGACGGCAAGGTCATTTCCAACCGCACCTGTGAGACACGCGTCGGCTGTTTTATCTCGGCGCTTGATGCCTCGACCGGCAAGGAATCGTGGAAGTTCTACAACACGGCTGCTGAGGGCGAGCCTGGCGGCGACACCTGGGGCGATGTGCCAACGGAAAAACGCTCGGCGAGTTCCTGGGGATTGCCCGGCTCCTACGATCCTGCGCGCAAGGCATTGTTCTGGGCCATCGCCAATCCCAAGCCATATACGCGCCTGAAGCGACATGGTTCCGCCACTGGCGTATCCGACAAGGCTCCAGCCGATCTCTATAGCAATTCAACCGTTTCACTCGACGTCGAGACCGGCAAGCTGAAATGGTACTACCAACATCTTCCTGGCGATGATTGGGACACCGACCATGTCCACGAGCGGACGCTGGTGCGCACCCGCATCGCTCCCGACCCGAAATTTGTGAAATGGATCAATCCCAAGGTCAAACCCGGAGAAGAGCGCGATGCAGTTATCGCCGTATCAGAGGGTGGAGGCATCTGGGTTCTGGATCAGGCCACAGGCGAATTCTTGTGGGCAACTCCGTGGCCGCTAGACGTGCCGAATTTCCAGATTGCCAAAATCGACGTCGATACGGGCCGCACGTACATTAATTATGATGCCGTGTTCAAGAAGGACGGCGACAAGACGCTAACATGCTTTTTCAACATTCGCTCGTATTGGTCGACAGCCTATTCGCCTGTCACCAACTCCCTTTATATCCCCTACAACGACGCCTGCATGGAGGGGACGGCGCTCACCGAAAATGCCATTGGCTTCAGCAAGCGCAATGGCGTGATGCGGCCGGGCATCGACCCGAATGCCTTTCTTGGCATTTCCAAGGTCGATCTCACCACTGGGGAAATCAAGCGCATCTATTCGCAGGCCGCGCCCGGCAATGGCTCGGCGCTGGTCACCGCCGGCAACGTTCTCTTCTGGGGAGACATGAACCGGCGCTTCCACGCATTCGACGCCGACGATGGCAAGGTGCTGTGGGAGGTACCTCTTGGCGGCATGATAGAGACCAGCACGATCACCTATGCGGTGGCCGGGCGCCAGTATGTTGCCGTGATGACCGGCGACGGCCAGTCTGGTTCGGGCGGGCCTCTCGGCATGGCAAAAGACATTAAACCGCCGCGGGGACAGAACGCCGTTTACGTCTTCGCGCTGCCTCAGCCGAAATCGCCCTGAACAACAAACAGGCCTGCGTCAGATGCCTTAGCTCCGGCAAATGACGCAGGCCGCGATTGCCTTGAGATCCTGTTTGTTTGCCTCTTCGATAAAGGCCATCAATCTTCAACGCGCTGGATTTTGAGGGGTTACGACCTTGCCGCGCAAGGCTGCCTTGATCGTCTCAACAAGTTCGGGAGGCGCGGCATACATTTTGGTCAGAGCATCCTGCAAGACCTCTCCGCTCAACGCCTCAATGTCAATTTTAACACGGTTGGCTTCTGCCACGAGATCGGCGCCATTCATGGTCTCCATGAAAGCTTTCCGCAATTCAGCGACCCGGTCCGGCAAAACATCGGGGGCAACGACATAGGGGCGCCCGAAGGCCGCCTGACTGTAAAATAGCTCAAGAATTTTTCGTTGCTCTTCGGTTTTGGCAAAGTCACGCACCAGCGGCACGCCCATGCGATCAAGTCCCGGATAGCCCACGTTCGATTCTTGCACCAGAGGCTTGACCAAATTATTCTTGAACCATTGCGGATAGGTGACGGCAACGCTCGACCACGTTTGCCCGCAAGCGCCCTGCACTTCGCCACTTTCAAGCGCAAGATTGATTTCTCTTGTCCCAGGATAACCTGTGACAACTTTGAATTTTACGCCGAGCAGATTGCGGAGCAGAGTTGGATAGTCGCGCGTACCTGCACCCTCACCACTGGCACCCAGAATCAATTCTTTCTCGAAGGCGTCGGACATTGACTTGACGGGGGCATCAGTTCGCACCAGACACACATAGGCATCGCTGTTTGCATTGCCGATATAATTGAACTTCGCTGCATCATGCGTGCTGCGCTTGCCTTCACCAAACAGCGGATCCACGACAGCGCCCATAAACAGGGCACCCATCACCGTGCCGTCTTTTGCTGCAACATTGTAAATATAGGCAGCAGCGACATTCGACCCTGCCCCCGGCATGTTTTGAACGACAAATGCCGGAGTCCCCCGAATATGCTGACCCATGTAACGCGCGATCAGGCGTGCATACAGGTCATATCCACCGCCTGGAGGCGACCCGACGAGAATCGTGATCGTCTTTCCCTTATAAAATGACATGGGTTCGTTTTCAGCGCTCGCATCCGTGATGATTGCGCCGAGAAACAAAAAGGGCAGAAGAACAATCCTCCAAAGCATCAACATCTTTATCCTCGCTTAAGGGACCTGAATTTTCAAACTGTGATCGCTGGCTATGAACCATTCAGACATGATCAAGCAAATCATGCGCCAAGAAGAAAATCTCGTGCACCAAGGCTCTGTCTGCACAACCAAAGGCTCCGCATTCGCTGACCATTTCCATGTCAGAGCCTGTCAGGAACCGGAGCCACCCACTCGGATAAAGCGGGAGACACACCTGTATCCTCGGGCAAGACAAAGGTCTGGCAATTCACCTCACATCGGCTTCTCGCCCAGCATCGTGACCCGCCGCAGCAAGCGACGCTCCTCGGGTCCAAAATCAGACCGTGCATGCAGCACGCAACGATTGTCCCAGAGAACAATGTCGCCGACCTGCCAGACATGCGCGTAGACGAATTCTTCTCGCTCCTGATGATCGAACAAATATGTCAGCAGTTCTTCGCTGTCATCAGCGCTCATTCCCTCAATGCTCGCGGTCATGAGGCGATTGACATAGAGCGCCTTCCGCTTTGTCACCGGATGTGTCCGAACGATTGGATGAACAGCCGATGAGACGTCTCCCCTGCTGAAAGTGCCGCGCGTCTCTCCATATCCATAAGCGTTCAGAGCACGCATGTCCGCGAGGCGGGCGCGAACATCTTCAGGCAGTGTTTCATAAGCATGATATGCATTCACAAAGAGCGTGTTTCCGCCCTGAGACGGGATCTCCATGCCGTAGAGCATTGTTGCTGAACAGGGCTTTTCCTGATGACACTGGTCCGTATGAAAGTGCATCTCCCCGTCGGGATGGGCCCCGATCAACTTTCCATCTTCACGAATGTTCGAAATGAACATCACTGCATTATTCGTCTTGCTGTGATGTGGCTTGATAAATTCACTCCGGCTCAAGGGACCGAAGATTTCCGCAAATCGGACCTGCTCATCCTCGTTCAGGTCTTGTCCGCGCAACAACAGCACGGATTTTTCGTGCCAGACGTCAAGGAGTGCCTGCGCGACCTCCCTGGAAAGTTCCTTCGCGACATTGATCCCCTGGACCTCGGCACCGATGATAGCGGTGAGATCACGGGTCTTCAAATTCGGTGAAGCTGTATTCTCGATACTGGAGCTCATTTTGCTCTCCCTGGTTGGTTGCGCGTGCGTAATTCGTCAAGCGAATGATGACGCACCTTGAAAGTGGTACTGAGACGATCTGTCATCGACAAGATTACACACGGCCAAGGCACGCGCCCAGCCAAAAATTTCAGTCCCCAAAACTGACTGAGCGCCTTGCAGATCAGACGCTCAGCGCAATCGTTCACGTTGGCGGACGATTTTCCCGGCTTCGATAGGATCACCGGATTGATCGTAAATCCGTGTGCTGGTGAAGCCTTCCGGCCAGGCGGCCGTCATCCAAAGCCTGATGCTAAAGCCAATACGCAGCTGCTTGATGGGGTTGGGATTGTCGTTCATGTGCTGATGCTCCCACATGGCCGGAGGAACATAGAGCACATCACCTGCTTTCCATGGGATGCGTTTTCCCTGCATTTCCGTATAGCCCTCGCCTTCAATCGCATAGACGACGGCCTCAAGATGCTTGTGGCGTCCGCTCTGATGATAGGGAGGCTCAATCCATTGATGCGTGACTGCAACACAATTCGTTCGAAAACCATTCTTCGGAACCGCAAGATATTGCAAGAAGTCATGTTGGTTTTTTGTTGCTGCAATTTGTCCCTGCGGATTATACGCATTATCGTCGGGACCGAGGTCCTTGTTGCTGGGTGCCTGCTCAATATGGATCGTCGCCCGGTCCCCGTTGGGATAATATTGGCTCACCTCGGGAGGGACCGCCGCAATCATACCTGGATCGTTGGGACCGCACGTTTCAATCTGCTGGATCCGGGCGACACGAAGAAAGGCTTCGAGATCAAAGGACATGCCAGAAATATAGAGAACCGGAATGTTTGACGTGTTGAAGTGCTGATGCTCTGCCCAGAAAGGGATCTGGATCGTGGAACTCTTGTGCCAGTCAAAACGCTGGCCATTGATGATGCTGAACCCTTCACCTTCCAGAATATGCATGGATTCTTCGCCATGGCGATGCTTGCCAGTATGCCAGCCAACAGGAATTTCTGCCTTGAGCACGTTGCTGCCCATTGTCGTAAAGCCGAGTTCGTTGGCAACCATTAACTTGACCCGCACATCCTGCGGCGTGGACACCCATGGAATATCAGCATCCCGAGCAACTGCCTGGCATTGCTGCAGTTGATCCTGAAGCCGGTTGGGCGTGTCCAGCCATGCGTCATAGAAGTTTTTCGCCATCGGAGTTTCCCTTATCCTTCGACATTGGCGATCTCGCTGTCGGACCGCACATGTCCAAAATGCTTCCTGATCCATTTCCTGACGCTGGCCTCAGGGCCCGCCCAGAATTCCCTGCAAGCGCTTGACGTCGCCAGGCGACGCTTCATTCACGATTGCAATCACCTTTTCCACACCCAGATGGTCGACTGGCTCGATCGGAATGGAGAGCTTATCCGCCTCGGCGAGAAGATCCGGGTCCTGGGTCATCATGATGAATGCGCGACGCATCAATGCGAGACGATCCGCTGGAACTCCAGGCGGCAGCGCCACCGGACGAGCAACACTTTTGGGTGCGAAGTACAGAGCCAGCAAATCGCGGTCACTTTTTGTCTTCGTGAAATCAAGAGGCGTTGGAATGTCCGGCAGGTCTATGTCTCTCTGCAGGCCCAATTGCATCAACACACGGGCGGAATCCTTGGATACCAAACTGGGATTTCGCTTTACATTGGACAAGGACAGATCGACGACGCCCTGGACTTCGCCCCGTTCCATGGCGAGCAACACATCCGTGATGCTTTTATACCCTGAGACGATTTTGATGCGCGTGCCGAGAACCGCATTGAGGACCCTTGGTGTCATCTCGCTATCATTGGCGGCGCCGGCCCCGCCGACAATGACCTCACGGGTCAACAAATCTTGCGCATTGAGGACCGGTACATCGCGCCACACCAGCATGACACCGGGTTCGCCAGCCAGGCTTCCGAGCCAGTTCATTTTTGTGACGTCAAAAAGGACGTTTTCACCAATCAACGCTTTGGCTGTCAGCGCTGTTCGCTGCAAAAGAGCAATCGTCGAACCGTCTTTGGGTGCCATGCTATAGAAACTATTGGCTGCGACCAGGCCGCCGGCACCAGGAACATTTTGCACGATGACCCCGGGAGCACCGGGGATATGACGCCCCAGATGACGGCTCATCAAACGCGCTTGCGCATCATAGCCGCCACCCGCGGCAGACCCAACAAGAATGGTAACCTTCTTTCCCGCGAAGACATCCCCGGGACCCGGTTGCGCAGCGACTGCTCCAGAGATAAGCAGAACAGCCAAAACTGACCCAAGTTTTGACGCTATTTTCATCGCCCGTCTCCTGAGCTAAATGTCATGCGCTCGTCAAATCGCGTGTTTCAGGTGGCCACCGCCACCTGAAACTCTCAGCCCCAAGGCCGACGTAACCTAAATCTTAGATGCCTCGAAGTTAATGGCTTCAGAGAGCTTGAACTTCTGTTCCGAGAGATCTGTCCGTCCGCCGCTCCTCTGGTTGGCGTTGGCATTTGCCGCAACCTGAAGCAACTCAAGATCGCCCTCTCCGCAGTTTTCAAACCAGTATCGAGAAAACCGCGGCGTCACCGTGCCCTCATATGGACCATATTCTCCCATGAGCACGTCGTTGGGCCCATAAAAGCGAACGCGCCCCTTGAGAACCATCCAAAATGTATCGACTGAGGTGTGATAATGGAGATTGTTCTCACCCCCATTCTTCTTCACGACCTGCACCACACCCTTGATCAGCGGGCTGACTGCGAGCCGAACGAAGCCCTTTCCACGGTCTACTCCCTCGGGCTTCGAATATGAGAAGCCGTTGATGCTGGATTCCGCTTCCAGATGGCGTTGCTCCAGATCCAAATCCAATTCGCTCATGTGACGAGTCTCTCTTTAGCTGCCGGACGTCAATGGTCCACAATAACAGGGTGATTCACGATGAGGTTAAGTTCACTTCATGCCTGCTCAGCCTGCACGCGAACCGCCATCGACCAATATATCTTCTCCAACAATAAAGGAAGATGCGTCGGACAGCAAAAAGAGTACGGCTTTTGCAACCTCCTCCGGCTCTCCCGGGCGTTGCAATAAATTAATCACCCCACGGGTAGGATTAAATTCCGATTTTCCGACGGGAGACCCGATGCGGTTGGGCGAAAGCGAGTTGACGCGAATACCATAGGGGGCCAGTTGGATAGCCAGTGACCGTGACAAATTCAGAATACCAGCCTTTGCAGTCGTATAGGCCGTGGCGCTGTTGCGACCGCGATGACCCGAGGTCGAACTGATATTCACAAAGGCTCCGGTCCATTTATGATCGACCATCACAGTCGCAGCATATTTACTCACCAGAAACTGGGATTTGAGGGTCACTTTCATGATCTTGTCCCACTCATCGGGCTCCAGTTCAAAGATGGATTTGTTATCCGAGATAGCGACATTGTTGACGATAAAATTCAGATTTTTAAATTCTGATACCGTCTTGGCGATCCCGTCTTGAACAGACGTTGGATCGGATACATCAACCTGTAAAGCCATTGCATGGCCGCCAGAGTTTTTGATGTCGGCAGCAACCCTGTCGGCAGAACCTTTATCAATGTCGACACAGACAACATTCGCACCCTCTGCTGCCAGAAGCCTGGCAACGGCCTCGCCAATATTGCGACCTGCTCCCGTGACGAAAGCTGTCTTCCCTGAAAGCTGCATCTCATTCCTCAATTCATGATTTCGCGCGCGCGCTTTACGATAGCAGGTGGTGTGGTATAGACCTGTCGCAGAACGTGTTCGACTTCGGGTCCAGAACTGGAATTTGCCTCAATTTTCATACGAGCCGCATCAGTTTGGAAGCGCTCGTCCTTGACCGTCAGGTCAAAAGCGGCTCTGAGTTCATCGAGTCTTTGTGCAGGAATATCTGGCGGCGCGAAAATGGGCCGCCCAAGCGTCAATGACGAAAACAGAAGTTCCATCAAAGCACGGTCATCTTCGTTGCGTGCCAGATCCAGTGCAAACGGAACGTTCGGAAGATCCGGATGCTTCTCCAACCCTGTCTGCAGCAGAATTTTTATTTCACCTCGTTCGTAAAGGTCGCGCTGTGCCGCAATAAGACTCGACCAATACATCCCGCGTCCCTCGACCTCTCCGCGTTGCATCGCGAGGAATCCTTGAGCCGATGAAGAATATCCACTGATGACCTTGATTTTTGCACCCAGCATTTCATTGAGGATTTTGGGAAAGGTATTGGATGTACCTGAACCACCTACTGTTGCCGCCAGTATCGTCTCTCGTTTTTGAATGTCTTGGAAAGAATTGACCGGAACTGTATGCCAGACCGTCAGAAGATTGACCTCTTTGTTGAGGTTTCCAATCCATGAAAATTTCATGATATCATAATTTACATTGCCTTTTCCAGACAATAGGGGCTCAAACAAAATCCCATTTACAACAGACCCAATGACGGTTCCATCGCGTGGCGCCACGTTATAGAGATAGTTTGTGGCAACAAGGCTTTCAGCTCCTGGCATCTGCTGAGAAATGATAAGGGGCTTTCCTGGAAGATAAGCACCCATATGTCGAACAAGAAGACGAGCATAAATATCGTATCCTCCACCAGGAGGGACACCAATGATCATTTTAACTTGTTTTTCCGCGTAAAATGGTACCTCGTCTTTTGCATAAGCAACCTGTGTTGCCATGAAAAAACCGATGACAATTCTGATGAATAAAGTCATGGGACTGCTCCTCATGGAGAGAAACATTTTCATACCGGACTATCGCCTGCGATCACTGTCCTGTGCATCAGTCGTGTGTCGGGATATTTGTACCCTCCCCCTGCGCAATGCATCAGGCAGCGATTGTCCCACATGACAAGATCACCATCTTTCCATTTGTGATCATAGCGGAATTCGGCGCGCATCTGATGATCAAACAAATAGTCAAGCAATTCCTGACCCTCAGAATCATCCAGTTCTTTAATCGCGATAGTAAACCGAGGCGATGCATACAGAGCTTTCTTGCCTGTCTCCGGATGGGTTCTCACGATCGGATGGATCGCGTCGGGCTTTTCAAGGGCGGACTTGTAATAATCATCTCCGTCTGGACGGTCTTTCGAAACGGTCACTCGCTTGTTTTTTAATTTACTTGATGCGTTGACACCATGAAGATTCTGTATCCTGCGCTTGACGTCATCTGACAAAGCATCATAGGCAAG
>CAIWVR010000266.1 GCA_903916165.1 uncultured Hyphomicrobiales bacterium
CACCGGTCCTCGTCACGATGATGCTGATCGCGCGTCGGCGCGACATCATGGGCGCCTTCACCATCGGTCGCACCCTCACCGTCCTCGGCTGGGCGGCAAGTGTGCTGATGGCCATGACCATCGTCGCCATGGTGGTGCTGTAAAAAGGCAGAGGTGCCACGTGAGACCGGCATTGGCAAACGCCCGCGGAGGCCTCACGCATCCACGGGCATCACATGCGGCAGGCTCCCGCGTCACTCAGCCCTTGAAGGCTTCCGACGCCTTCAGGATGATGTCGGCCGGCGTCTTCACAATGGCATCCGAATAGCCCTGCACGACAGCGCCGGAGGCGGGGTCGAGTTCGAGATTGCGCCGGGTCGCCATGTCGATCATCGCCGGATCGGCCACCATCTTGTCGAACACCGCCCGCAAATAAGCGATGCGATCTTCGGGCACGCCCGGACCGGCGAGCAGCGCCCGGCCGATCATGGCACCGGCCGAGGCAAATTCGATCACCTGCTTGGCGAAGGCGTCGTCGACAAGCTCCTGCATGAGAGGAACATTCTGCAATTCATGATTGCGCTTGAGGCCGGTCTGGATCACAGCGACGAGCTCGCCATTGCCGAGCTGGCGGGAATGCGTCACGCGCCAGGAATTCCACGCCGACGACACGAGATCGATCTCGCCACGCTCGAGCGCGATGGAATATTCACTCGCGCCCGGATAGCCGCAGATCATCTTGAACTTGAAGCCGCCGAGCACCTTCAGAAGCGCCGGATATTGGTAGGATTGCGCGGTCGTGCCCGTGCAGCCGACGATGCTCTCCTGGCGTTTCATGTCTTCGGTGGTCTTCGACGGCGAATCTTTGCGGCGCACGAAAGCCGTGTTCACCGGCGAGAACGAGCCGATGTAGCGCATGTCCTGCACTTTCCACTTGCCGACGTCGGGCTCCATGACCTGCGTGTTGGCGATGGTTTCCGGAAAGACCGCGAGCACGGTGCCATCGCGCGGAGCCTGGCTGTAGAGATAATTGGTGGCGACGACGCCGCCTCCGCCCGGCTTGTTTTCCACAATGACCGAAGCCGCCTGCGGGAGGTGGACCTTCAGCATGTCAGCGGCGAGCCGCGCATAGAAATCATACGAGCCGCCGGGCGGATGGCCGACCATCACGCGCACGGTCTTGCCCTTGTAGAAATCAGCTGCCGATTGCTGCGCCTGCGCGGCGGCGGCAAATCCGACCCCGAGCGCGAGGGCGAGCGCGCCCGCAAGGGCCTTGCGCATATGCGACATGATGTGTCCTCCATCTGCGTGCCGGTCTGCGCGGCGCGTCTTCTTTGGGTCAGAGAGCGCCGAGCACGGCACGCGCTTCGGCGAAGAGTTCGTCCACGCTGAACCGGCGCGGGATGATCTCCTGCTCGTAGGCGAGCTGGATGACGAGTTCGAGTGAGGGGGCCAGGGCGTCGAAGCCGATCGGGCGCATGTCGATGGCGCCCGGCGCTGTCGGCGCGTCCTGCTTCGACTGGCTGAACAGCTTGTAGATTTCGCGCACGAGATCGGGGCGGAGCCGCAGCAGGTCGCGCTTCACGCAGAGCAGATGGTTGATCGGCAGCAAGCCGGTCTTGTCGTGCCATGCCCGACCGGCCTTGGCGGCGTCCGGGATCACGGCCCTGATCTTTGGATCGTCGGGCAGGTCATTGCCGAGAATGCCCGCGTCAATTGCGCCCGACATCAGCATCGGCAGCAGTTTCGTGCCCTTGGGCGCGCGCGTCACGAAGGAGGGCTCTCTATATTCAGCCAGATGTGCATCCTCGAAGATCGTCCATGCGACGCTCTTCAAATCGAGGCCATGTTCCTGCGACAGGATGTTGCGCACCCAGGCACCGGTCGTCTGCGTATAGGCTCGCACGCCGACCTTCTTGCCCGGCAGCATGGCCGGGGTGAGTTCCTTGTGGACGTCCGTGTTGTAGACGATGCAGCCGTGCTGGAAGCGGGCGGCGAGCACCACCGGCAGCATGACAATGGGCTTCTTGTAGGCATAGGCCTGCAGGAAGGTGAACACCGCCATTTCGCTGACATCGAACCGCTGCTCGCGCGCCATCGGCTTGAAGGCGTCGTGGATCGGCTCGATCTCGTGGAACTCGAATTTGAACAGCGGCGACGTCAGGCGGCCAGAGAGCAGCCCTTTGGTCGTCGGATAACGTTTCAGCGCCGTGGAGAGCGTGGGGATCGTGTCGGTCATGGCGCAGGCCTCACTTCAGCGTCGGGTAGAGGCGCATGGCCGTGCCGCTCAGGATATTGGCGCGGTCGGCATCGGAGACCGATTCCAGCACGTGCAGCGTCTCCTTCACGATATTGGGCAGCGTGTCGTCATGGGCGGGGAAATTCGAACCCCACAGCAGGCGGTCGGAGCCGAACACGTCGATGAGTTTGGCCATGAAGGTCGCAGGCGTCGCCTGGCCCGCCTGCATGTGCTCGACCGTGCGGCTGGTGATCTTGAAATAGATGTTCTTGTAGGGGGCGAGGTCCCACATGCTCTGCGCGGCGGCATAGGGCGCGCCATCATTGATGACGGGCCGCGCGCAATGGTCGAGCGCGAAATCGGTCGCCGGAAAAGCCTTCACGATCTTCAGCAGCAGCGGAATGCCGTCGGCCGTCATCTGCATGGCAACGGGCAGCTTCAGCTCGCCGGCGCGTTTCCAAACCGGATAGGCGCGCGCGTCATCGAGCCAGGTCTGCTGGCCGGGCATGGTCGAGCCCGTCGTGAAGACGCGCATGCCGGTCATGCCCAGCGACACCCAATGCTCCATCTGCTCGATGGCCTTGGGGTCGAGCGGATCAATGGAGAACACGCCGGTGAAACGCTCGGGGAAGCGCTTGAGGCTGTCGGCCAGATAGGAGGAATTGTGGCCATAGGCAGTGGAGGCCTGCACAACAGCAGCCTTGGCGACGCCGGCGGAGTCCATGGCGGCGCGCAATTGCTCGGGCGTCGTGGGACGCTCGGACGACCAGTCGGACTGTGTTCCGCCGATCGGTGCCAGCGGATAGGCCGCCCGATCAGGTGACACGACATGGCAATGCACGTCGATGATCATCGGGGTCACTCGCGCGGTCATCTTTCTCTCCCTCGAAGGCAAACGGGGCGCATCGCCCTCTGCTGTGGCAGCAATTCTAGGCCAGGGGACCGGTACCGGCCCTATTCAATCAGCGCACAGGATATAGACTTTTTCCTGATAACGATTGAGCGCGCCATGGCTGAACCTGAGCACGTCCCAAATTTTCACCTTTTGCGGGCCTTTGACGCGACGGCCCGGACTGGCTCGCTCCGGGGGCCGCGGACGAGCCAGCCTGACCACCCCATTCCAGTCGCGCTTTCTTGATCGGCTGCGCGAGGGAACCAAGACGAATGCCGCGCTTCCTGCTTCCGTCGCGCTGGGCTAGGCTTGCGGCCATTCAACA
>CAIWVR010000267.1 GCA_903916165.1 uncultured Hyphomicrobiales bacterium
ACTCCTGCGCAAACCATCACTCCAGGCTGAGCGCCACGAAGCGAACGTCGCCCGCCGCATTGGCGACCAGAAGCAGCGCCATTTTGCGGCCCTGATCCTTCAGCGCCTTCGTGCGATCGGCAATGTCGGATGGCTTGCCCACCGCCTCCTGGTTGATCTCCACAATCGTGTCACCTGGCACGATGCGCTTTTCACCCGCAGGCGAATTAGCATCGACGCTCGTCACAACCACGCCCTTGACGCTCTCCTTGATGGAAAACTTCTTGCGCGCCTCGGCGTCGAGCGAGGAAAATTCCATGCCCAGCGCCTTCTGCACGACCGAGCGGCCGGGCTTCGTCTCGTCCGTCACGGCCTTCTTGTCGAGCGAGGCCTGCTTCTCGCCATCTTCCAACCGGCCGAGCACGACCTTGAGAGGCATTTGCTTGCCGTCGCGCATGACCACCACGGCGACTTCCTTGCCAACCGGTGCAGCGGCAACGAGCTTGGGCAGATCGCGCGATTCCTTCACATCCTTGCCATCGAAGGTCAGGATCACGTCGCCGGCTTTCAGACCCGCCGGCTTGCCGGGGCCCTTTTCGTCGACCACCGCAACCAACGCGCCGCGCGCGGAACCCAGCTTCAGCGATTCCGCAATCGCATCATCAACATTCTGGATGCGCACGCCGAGCCAGCCGCGCCGGGTCTCGCCGAACTCCATCAGCTGCGCGATGATCGGCTCGACGGTCGCCGCCGGGGTTGCAAAACCGATGCCGACCGAACCGCCCGACGGCGACAGGATCGCTGTGTTGATGCCGATGACCTCACCGTCCATGTTGAACAATGGACCGCCGGAATTGCCCTTGTTGATAGAGGCGTCAGTCTGGATGTAATTGTCGTAGGGACCGCTGTCGATGTTGCGGTTGCGGGCCGAGACAATGCCCGCCGTCACCGTGCCGCCCAGCCCGAACGGATTGCCGACCGCCATCACCCACTGGCCGACACGCATCTTTTCGCTGTCGCCGAATTTTACCGCCTTCAGCGGCTTGTCCGGCTTCACGCGCAGCACGGCGACATCGACCTTGGCGTCCTTGCCGATGACTTCGGCCTTCAGCTTCTGGCCATCGGTGAAGATGACCGTGATGTCGTTGGCGTCGCCGATGACATGATTGTTGGTGATCACAATGCCGGCGGAATCGATCACGAAGCCCGAACCCAGCGAGGACGAGCGGCGCTGCTGGGGTTGCTGACGCGGTCCGGGACGCTGGCTGTCTTCGCCATTCCCGCCCTGCCCCTGACGACGCCGGAAGAATTCCTCGAAAAGATCGTCGAAAGGTGTGCCGGGCGGCAAGTTCGGCGCGACGACGCGCTTGTCGTCCACCGTTTGCGCGACGGAAATATTGACCACCGCAGAGCTCACATTTTCTGCGAGATCGGCGAAGGATTCGGGCGCACTGCGGGCCTGCGCCATCACGGGCGCGAGAGGCTGGATGGCAAGGCAAAGCGCCAGCGCCGCCACGAAGGGACGCGTGAACGATTTGGTTTCCGATTTGGATGAGATCAACATGCGGACACCCATAAGGGCCTTCCTCCAGTAGCGGGCCGGCTTGGCCCTGATCGAAAGCAGCAAGAATGCGGTGGCAGGTTCAGGACCTGCAAGAATCAGGGCCTGCAAGAACTCGAAACGCACGTGACGGGCGCGGGCGCCCGTCACACCAATCTAGTGGCCTTTTGCGCGCTGCCTAGTCTTCCTTGGCGGTCGTCTTCGCCGCAGCCTGCGGACCGGTGCGCGGCGCGTCTGTCACGCTGCCTCCTGTCCCGCCCTGCTGGCCTTGCGGACGAATGCCGCTCGGCTGGCCGAAAAAGCGGAAGAATTCCGAGGTCGGGCTGAGGATCATGCGGGTATCCGCCGACTTCAAGCCCGTCTCGTAAGCCTGCATGGACCGGTAAAATGCGAAGAAATTGGGGTCCTTATTATAGGCCTCGGCGAAAATGCGGTTTCTTTCGGAATCGCCTTCGCCGCGTGTCTGGTCAGCTTCGCGCTGCGCGGTGGCACGCAGCACCACCACATCACGGTCGGACTTGGCGCGAATCCGCTGCGCGGTTTCGGCACCCTGCGCCCGGAATTCAGCCGCCTCGCGGGCGCGTTCCGTCCGCATGCGGTCGAAAACGCGGTCCGAGATCTGCTTGGGCAGGTCGGCGCGGCGAATGCGGACGTCGATCACCTCGACGCCGAGACGCGCCGCTTCCGTGTTCACCAGATCGCGGATCGAGACCATGAGGGTCGAGCGGCCCTCGCGGATGATCTGCACCATGGTCGCCTCGCCGAGCACGCGGCGCAGCGCCGATGACAGCACCGAACCGAGCTGGTTGTTGGCCCGCTGGATCGAGTTCACGGTCTGGTAAAAGCGCAGCGCATCGACGATGCGGTAGCGCAGGAAGGCGTCGACCTCGATCCGATTGTTGTCCGAGGCAAGCACTTCCTGCTTCGGCGTTTCAAGGTCGAGAATCCGGCGGTCAAGCAAGGTCACCGTCTCGATGAACGGCACTTTCACATGGAGACCCGGCGTGGTGACGAGCGCCCGGCCCTGAATGGCTTCGCCCAGCCGCAAGACGAGCGCCTGCTGGTTCTGGCCGACGGTGTAGAACGAGGCCGAGCCGACCACGGCGAGAATCACGACAAGGGCGACGGCGATGAGGGTGCCAAAATTGGTTTTCATCGGGCAACTCCCTGCGCAGGCGTTTGCGGCGCGGGGGGCGTGCCGAGTCCCTGAAGCGGCAGATAGGGCACGACGCCCTGGCTGCCGGCATTCTGATCGACAATCACCTTGTTCATGCCGCCGAACACGCGCTCCATGGTTTCCAGATAGAGGCGCTCGCGCGTCACATCAGGTGCCAATGTGTATTGCTTCAAGACCTGTGTGAAGCGGGCCGTCTGGCCCTTGGCCTCGTTGACGGTCTGTTCACGATAGCCCTCCGCCTCCTGCACGATGCGCGCCGCGTCGCCGCGCGCTTCCGGCACCACGCGATTGGCGTAGGCTTCGGCCTCGTTGCGCAGGCGATCCTGATCCTGCTGTGCTGCAGTCACATCGCGGAATGCTGCGACGACCTGCTCGGGCGGGTCGACAGACAGCAATTGCACCTGCAGGATGAGCACGCCGGCCTTGTAATCGTTCAGGACCTTCTGCGTGAGTTCCTGCGCCGCCGGCTCGATGACCTTGCGTTCGGCGGTGAGAATGCGCTGGATGGGCGTGCGACCGACGATCTCGCGCATCACGCTTTCCGCGACCGCCTTCACCGTCTCGCGCGGTTCACGCACGTTAAAGGCGAAATCTTCCGGACGCACCGGATCAATCTGCCAGATGACGCGGAATTTCACGTCCGCGATGTTCTCGTCGCCCGTCAGCATCAGGCTTTCTTCAGGCACGTCGATCTGCGACTGGATGTTGCCGCCACGACGGGTGTCCTCACGTGTGGAGAAGCCGACCTCGATCGAATTGCGGTCCGTCACCTGCAGCTTGTTGACGCCGCCGATCGGTGCTGGCCAGTTGTAATTGAGCCCGGACGTGGTCTTCTTTTCGTATTTGTTGAAGACCATGTTGAGGCCGACCTCGTTGGGGCCGACCGTGTAGAAGCCGCTCACCAGCCAGAGGCCGACCGCTGCGAGGCCGAACAGGATCATGCTGCGGCCACCAGAGAAGCCACCAGGCATGACCTGACGAAGCTTCTCCTGGCTGCGCCGCAGAAGCTCTTCAAGATCGGGGGGCGCTCCGCCGCCACCACCGCCGCCATTGCCGCCCGCAGGCCCTTGTCCCCACGGCCCGCGCGGGCCGGGTTTCCAGGGACCGCCGCCGGTCTGATTGTTCCACAGCATGAATTCATCTCCTCAAGGGCGCGCACCGGCGGTTTCGCCGCGAACACGTCGCAATTCAGCTAAGCACAGGCAGTCCGCTTTTCAACGATCCGCTCGCCCGTTTGTGATCCGCTCATAGGTGATAAAGGCGTAATCGGCCTCATCCCCGGCGTCCCGGTCGGCCAGATGTGGCTCCCGCCGCGTCTCGCGCCAGGCACCCGGATCCATTTCGGGGAAGTAAGTGTCCCCGTCGGGCTCCAGCGCCACTTCGGTCATTTCGATCCGTACGGCCTTGTCGAGCGTCTGGCGATAGATTTCGCCGCCGCCGGCGATGACAATCTCGTCAGCCCCGAGACGCTGCGCGGCTTCTGCGGCGAGCGCGAGCGCGGCTGAAAGGTCGGATGCCACCCGCACGCCCTCTGGCCGGTAGCCGGGATCACGGGTGAGGACGATGGTCTCGCGACCGGGCAGCGGCCGGCCAATCGAGGCGAAGGTCTTGCGGCCCATGATCATGGGCTTGCCCATGGTGCAGCGCCTGAAATGGGCCATGTCACCTTTCAGACGCCAGAGCAGCCGGTTGTCGCCGCCGATCACTCCGTTGCGGGCCACGGCGACGATGAGGACCAGTCGCAAAGCGCTCACAGCGATGTGTCCGCAAGACGCCCGAGCGCCTCGCCGCTCAGGCGCTCGTAATCGGCAAGCTCGCGCACCATCTCGAAGATCAGCGCACAATCCTCTTCGCACGCAGCGCGAATGAGTGGTGGAACGGACATCAAAAGTCCTTCTCTTACACGGCCACCGGCGCGCGGATGGCGGGGTGCGGATCGTATCCCTCGATTGCAATGTGATCAAAGCGGAAGTCGAAGATCGACGTTATGGACGGATCCAGCACCAGCTTGGGCCATGGCCGCGGATCGCGGGTGAGCAGGAGCTCCGTCTGCTCGAAATGGTTCAGGTAGAGATGCGCATCGCCGAATGTGTGCACGAAATCGCCCACGCCCAGCCCCGTTGCCTGCGCCATCATATGGGTCAGCAGGGCATAGCTTGCGATATTGAAGGGCACGCCGAGAAACACATCGGCCGAACGCTGGTAGAGCTGGCAGGAGAGCTTGCCGTCTGCGACATAGAACTGGAACAGGCAATGGCAGGGCGCGAGCTTCATCTTGTCGAGATCGGCGACATTCCAGGCCGACACGACGAGGCGCCGCGAATCGGGATTACGCCTGATTTCGTCGATCACCCACGAGATCTGGTCGCGCGTCGTCCCGTCGGGGGTCTCCCACGAGCGCCATTGCTTGCCATAGACCGGCCCCAGGTCCCCGCGCGCATCGGCCCATTCGTCCCAGATCGAGACTCCATTCTCTTTCAGATAGGCAATGTTGGTGTCGCCAGCGAGGAACCACAGCAGTTCATGGACGATGGATTTCAGATGCAGCTTCTTGGTCGTGACCAGCGGAAAGCCTTGCCCGAGATCGAAGCGCATCTGGTGGCCGAAGACGGATTTCGTGCCCGTGCCCGTCCGGTCGGCCTTGGTCACGCCCTCGGCGAGGATGCGGCGGAGGAGGTCTTGATATTGGCGCATGGTCCTCTGATCTCTCACCGTCCTTGCGAGCGATGCTGACAAGCGACGCATCGTCTTCCCCTTCCCCTTGTGGGGAGGGGCCAGGGGTGGAGGCCGACGAGTCTTTCGTTCGTCATGGCGAACCGCGTGAAGCCATCCATTTAACCCGTCCCGAGAGATGGATTGCCGCGTCGCTTTGCTCCTCGCAATGACGAAAGAAAGTGGCCTCACGCCCCCAATCTGTTCCGGGGCCAGCCTACCGCGCCGAGCCTCATCCCGGAAGCCATTGAGAAAAAGGCCTTTGGATAAAGCCACGCCCCTTCCCGTGGCGCAGGAAAGCCCCTATATTCACGAGGCCGTCGCAAGGCGGTCTATGGCGATAAATGGACTCCGTAATAAGCTATCCGGACCCGGGGGCGGTACCCGGCGCCTCCACCAGAGCCAGTCTGGCACGTCGCGTGCCATGGCTGGTTGTGGCGGGGGTGAAATAGGTTCGACGGGTGTGTAAAGGGTGCTCTTTCGCTCGGCATGATACCGCCGTTATCGGGTCAAACCTTATAGTTGCCAATGACAACTATGCTCCGGTTGCGGTCGCCGCGTAAGCAGCGCCCTCACTGGGAAATAAGTCCTGAGGGGTAGCACTTTCAGGCGGGGCTCGGAGGCGCCTGGCAACAGAAGCCTCCACTTCATTTTGTGTCGGAACTGTGAATGGCCAACGATCTTATCCGCTACGATCTTCTCGTCCAGGACGCCCTGCGCGGAGCTGTCCGCCGGGTCATGAGTGAGGTCGCCAAGGAAGGCCTTCCTGGCGAGCATCATTTCTACATCACCTTCCGCACCGGCGCGCCCGGGGTGCGCCTGTCGGCGGCCATGCGCCAGCAATATCCGGATGTGATGACGATCATCCTCCAGCATCAATTCTGGGATCTGTCGGTCGCCGAACAGAATTTCGAGGTCGGGCTGTCGTTTCGCAACGTGCCGGAGCGTCTGCTCGTGCCCTTCGACGCCCTGACGGAATTCTATGATCCTTCTGTCCAGTTTGGCTTGAAGTTCGAGGTTGATGAAGCGGGGCCGGAGGACGGTGCCAACGATCTCGAGCCCATGCCCACGCCGTCTCTGTCGCTGGCTCCGGCGTCGATCGCGACCCTGGCGACCCAGACAGATGCTCCGGTTGCGCATGCACGCGTCAAGAAGGAGACCGACAAGGCTGCATCGGACGACAAGCCCGCCGCGACAGACGCGCCCGCCACGGACGCTCCGGCTGCCGCCGAGCCCGGCAAGGTCGTCTCCATCGACGCTTTCCGCAAGAAGCACTGACGGCGCGCCGTGGGCGAGATCGTCAACCTGCGCACCGCGCGCAAGAGCCGAAAGCGCGCGGAAGATGCACGGACCGCAGACGCCAACCGCGTCGCCTTTGGGCGCACCAAGGCCGAGCGGGCGCGCTCCGAAACAGAAAAGCTGCGCGCCGCCCGGCGTCTCGACGGGCATCACTTGCACTCCGCTCCGCAGCGTCCCGGCGACGAGCCGACATGAGCGGCGATTCGATTCGCGTCATCAAGCACTCACTCGTCATCGCGGGACATCGCACATCCATCTCGCTTGAAGAGCCGTTCTGGACCGAACTGAAGGGCTTGGCTGCCGAACGCGGCCTGTCGCTGGCCAGTCTCGTCGCTGAAATCGACGGCGCGCGCGGCGGTGCCAACCTGTCCTCGGCGATCCGCGTCGCCCTGCTCGAACGCCTGCGCGCGAAGGCTCAATAGCGACCAAACGCAAGCGGATCCTCGAACGACGGGCGCGGCACCGGCAATAGACCACCAGGCACAGGTCCAAAATCACCAGGCAAGGCCGGACGCGGTGGCGGCTGAGGCGGCTGAACCGGCGGTGGCGGCGGTGCCTGCTGAGGCGGCTGTGGCGGCTGTGGCGGCTGTGGCGGCTGCAATGCCTGCGATGCCTGCGATGCTTCCTCGGCGCGACGCTGCTCGTCCAGATAGATCACGACCTCCCGGTCACGCCGGCGGATGAATTCGAAGGTCTTGGCCCGACGATTGAAAGAGGCGCGTTCGCGAATGTCGGCATCCAGCGCCTGGACGCGCGCAGCCGCACGCGCGATGGCGCGCACGGAAATGGCGTTGAACAGCGGACCTGCATCGGTGCTGCGCTGGATGGCACCGGGCTTGCCCTGCCAGACCAGCGTCGCGGCAGGCGCTCCGCCCGTCCACTCCTTGGGCATGCGAGGTGCCGTCAGGTCCACGCGCGCGGATATGCCGGGCTGACGCAAGTCCCACGACATTTCAACACGCGGTTCATCCGTGGAGGCAAGCCGCACCACACCGGCCGCGATGGAGGCGTCAAAGGCCTTGGTGTCCATCTGCAGGGGTGCCGCCTCGAACTCGCGCAGCAATCGACCGCGCATCTCCACATCGTCGATATTGACCTTGCCGGCATCGGCGGCCTCGATCAGCCGCGTGATCGCCAAAGGATCGGCACCCGTGAAAGTGAGTGGATTCATCTTGATCGTGCCGCCGCCCGCCAACCCGCCAGCGAGCGCAAGCGCGCTTTGTCCGGTGGACGTGAATTCGAGATGTCCCGTCATCGCACCCCAGACCGGGCCGGAGGGAGCGCTGATATTCACGAGATCGACTTTGCCAGCCAGCGAGGCGCCGGAGCCGTCGCGTCGAAAGGCGAGTTGGCCGCCAGAGAGCTTGCCCGCGCCAAGCGTC
>CAIWVR010000268.1 GCA_903916165.1 uncultured Hyphomicrobiales bacterium
GATCGAGGTCGAGACCCCGCAGCGCGGTGACGCCGTTGGCAAATGTCTGCCCGACGCCTTGCAGGCTGACCAGCGGCGAAGAGGCACTCACTTGCCGTCCAGCCCCACGCGCTTGTTGACAAATTGCAGCGTGTAGGCGCGCCTGTAGTCAAGATTCGCTTTAAAAATACCCGTCTTTACCATCTTGTCGAAGAAGCTCTTCTGGCGTTCGTCCGTCATGGCACCGATGCCCAACCGCAGGCTGTCGCCGGACTCGACGATGCCATATTCCTTCATCTTGGCAATCGAGAAGGCGATCTGCTCATCCGTCATCTCGGGGTTGTCGCGCTTGATCAGCGCATTGGCTTTCGCATTGTCGCCGTTCATATAATTGCGCCAGCCGATGGCGGAGGCGTCGACGAAGCGCTGCACGAGATCGGGCTTTTTCTGCACCAGATCGAGCCGGGTCTCGATGGTCGTCGAATAGGTGTCGAACCCATTGTCCGCGAGCAGGAAGACGTTGGGCTTGAAGCCAGCCTGTTTCTCGATCACGAAAGGCTCGGCGGTCGCATAGCCCTGCTGCACCGACTGCTTGTTGGCGAGGAAGGGGCCGGGATTGTAATTATACGGGCGCACGTCCTGTTCGCGAAAACCATGCTCCATCGCAAACCACGGGAAACTCGCGGCGACGAAATCCTTGCCGAGGAAAATGGGTGCGCCGGCAAGCGACTTGAACGTGTCGTGCCCGACGCCCGGATGGGCGATGAAGACCTGGGGGTCTTTCTGGAAGGCGGCGGCGACGACGAGCGTCGGCACGTTCTGCTCAACCGCCGAAAAGGCCTGGATCATGTTGCCGCCCATGGCGAATTCGATGCGGCCGGTGGGCAGCAGCAGGCGATTGTTGGCCTGCGGCCCGCCCTGCACGATCTCGACCTCGAGCCCGTAGCGCGCATAGGTGCCATCGGCCACCGCTTGGTAGAAGCCGCCGTGCTCGGGTTGCGCCAGCCAGTTGGTGCCGAAGCGCACCTTGTCAGCGGCCAGCGCCGGAGCGGCGGCGAACGCCACAGTCAAAACGATTGCAATCTTCATGAGCACCCCCAAACCATTCAAGTAGAGCTTGGCGCGGCAAAGTCCACGGATCAAGCGCCGAAGCCTACCTTTCGTCATTGCGAGGAGCGTGAGCTCCGCGGCAATCCATCTGGCGGCAGCCACCCGAAGATGGATTGCCACGTCGCCTTCGGCTCCTCGCAATGACGAGCTGAGGGGACCCCTCTCCCTCATGGCGCGGCTTTGGTGTAGCTTGGCGGGTGGAGACACCCCCATGACGCACACGCATGTCTGGACCGAACTCGCCTGGACGGATTTCGAAACGCTCGACATGGAGCGGATGATCGCCATCCTGCCGCTGGCCGCAGTCGAGCAGCACGGACCGCACCTGCCGCTGGGTGTCGACACGTTCATCATGGAGGGCTATCTGGAGCGCGTCCTCGAGCGCCTGCCGCCGGGCGCGCCGGTGCTGGTCCTGCCGATCCAGACCATCGGCAAGTCGGACGAGCACACGGCTTATCCGGGCACGTTGACCCTGTCGGCCGAGACCGCCACGCGCGCCTGGATCGAGATCGGGGAGAGCGTGCAGCGCGCGGGCGTGCGCAAAATGGTGCTGCTCAATTCGCATGGCGGCAATGTCGCGATCATGGACCATGTCGCGCGCGACCTGCGCCGGCGGTTTGGCATGCTCGTCGTCATCTGCTCATGGACGCGGTTCGGCTATCCCGACGATCTGTTCACCGCGCCCGAGCGTGCGCATGGCATCCATGGCGGCGATATCGAGACGTCGCTGATGATGGAGTTTCGTCCCGACATGGTGCGCGTCGAGGAGCTGCGCGATTTTCCCAGCGCCAATGCCGACATGGAGCGCAGCTTCACCTGGCTGCGCGCCCATCACGGCGTCGGCTTCGGCTGGATGTCGCAGGACCTGTCGCCTGCCGGCGCGATGGGCGATGCGGGTGCCGCGACCCAGGAGAAGGGCGAGGCCTGCGCGGATTATGGCGCGACGGCCTTTCTCGAATTGCTGCAGGACATCGAGGCGTTCGACATGAACCGTCTCGCGGACGGGCCGCTCGACTGAGGCTCAGAGCTTCTTCTCGAAGCGCAGCGCCGCGCCGCCGTCCTCGTACCATTCGTCTTCGCGGCCCAGCATTGCGTAGCCGTTCTTTTCATAGAGCGCGATGGCGCGCGGATTGTCGGCGCGCACTTCAAGCGCGAATGACGTGCAATGGCGCGACGTCGCCGCTGACTCGCTTGCCTCCAACAGCGCGCGACCGACACCGCGTCCGGCGCGCGCCTTGTCGACGGCGATGGAGTAAAGGCGCCCGATTTTAGAGCCTTTCCGGAAACCCACCAGCGCATAGCCTGTGATCTCGGCGCCCTCCTGCGCGACGATCATGGCGGCCGAGGGCACGCTCATGTAGCGGCGCAGGCTGGCGCGCGCCAGCTGGTCGGAGTCGAACACGCTCCATTCAATGGCTTCCACCGCGTCGAGATCGGCAAGACGCGCCATGCGGATCGATAGGTCCGCCGTCATTCGGCACGCCAGGGATAGGTCCATGTCTCGGTCAGCGCGCGCTGGCCCGCGCGCAGATAGCCGCGCAGGTCAGTGGTCGCGCCGGGTGCCAGCCGCACGTCGAAGGCGGCGCGGAAGCCCCCCGTCTGCGGATTGGGCACGACAAAGGCGCGCCGGATCTCGCCCGCCGTGGTCGAGGGCACAAATTCCACCAGTTCGGGCTGCGTCTGGAAATAGCGCAATTCGCCGCCGGCAAAATCAATGATGAAGCGACGTGAGCCAGGCAGGATCGGTTCTTTGGAGCCCAGCGCGCGGGTTTGCGTCTGGTAAGTCGCAATGGCGCGTGCATTGGGCGACAGTCTGCGCATGTCGAGGCTGGACGTGAGCCGGTAGGCGAGCGACACGGGCTTGCCCGGTTCGACCGGTGCATTTGGCGTCCAGGCGACGGTGATGTTGTTGTCGATATCGTCGGCGGCCGGGTTTTCGATCAGCTCGATATGGCCCTCGCCCCAGCCCTCCTGCGGTTCGACCCAATAGCTCGGACGCAATTCGTAGGTGAGGTCAAGATCCTGATAATGCTCGAAATTGCGGTCGCGCTGGAGCAGGCCGAAGCCACGTGGATTGGTGTCCGCAAAGGTCGCGCGCGCCTGGCGCAGGGGATTGCGCAGCGGCCGCCACAGCCATTCGCCGCTTCCGCTGTTGATCAGCAGGCCGTCAGAATCGTGCAGTTCGGGCCGGAAGTCGCCGGTGAAGCGGCGGTCGTTCTCGCCATTGAGGAAAAGAGACGACAAGGGCGCGACGCCGATTTTGTGGATCGGGCGGCGCGGAAACAGGGTGAGGCTGACGTCGAGCACCGTATCGACGCCCGGCACCAACTCGAAGCGATAGGCACCGGTGAGCGACTCGCCGTCGAGCAGTGCATAGAAGACGACGCGTTCGGAGCCGGGCTCGGGTGCCTCGATCCAGAACTCGAGGAAATGTGGCGTCTCCTCGCTCTCCGTTCCGGGGTTGATGACGATGCCCTGCGCCGACAGGCCATAGCGCTGGCCGCGTCCGAGCAGGCGGAAGGCATTGGCCCCGAGAAAGGCAATCGCCTCGTCATGAACCTTCGGGTCGTTCAGCGGATAATGCAGGCGAAAGCCCGCAAAGCCGACATTCACCGGCAACGGCTTGTCGAGCTTCGTGCGGCCATAGTCGAACAGGCCCGGGGCATAGGGGATCGGGGTCGCGATGCCCTCGCGGATAATGTTGATGGTCAAAGGGCGGCGGTAGAGATGCCCGAGGTGGAAAGCCTGCAGGCGGAAATTGCCGCCGCTGTTGAGGAAAGCCCGTTCAGGCCGGAAGCGGATGTCCTTCCAGGCGTTGAAATCGAGCTTCTGGAGCGGATCGGGCAAATGGGGCGCGGGCGCGACGGGGGCGGCAGCGAGATCGCGGGCCCGCTTCACCACCTCGTCATAGCCGAATCTTGCTGGTTTCTGCTGCGGGTTCTGCGCCAGGGCTGACAGGGCGGCCGATAATGAGGCCGTCGCGGCCACAAGACTCATGTTGAACGCGCGGCGGGTCAAATCCGGCTTGGAGTGCGGCATATGTCGCGGCATGGGTCGGCCTGGCTGGAGCGCCGGGACGGCGCGAACTGGGACGTAAAGCTCTTTTTGCAGAGCTGCAAGCGGCGTTTCCGGGGCAAAGTGCCGGTTTTTGGCGACGGTGTCGCCGGAACGAACAAAAAACTTTGCCGGGACACAAAAAACACTTGCGTGGGGGGGCGGAATCCATATGTTGCGCCTTGCCCAATTTCGCACGTGCCTGTGGTCGTGTGTCGGTTGGCGGGGATCCGGACAAGAGGCCGGTCACTCGTCAGTAAAAAACCGGCAGCCGGAGCGAACCGGCGAACCCCGCCAAACGGGGGACGCGACTTAAAGCAACGACGGACCGGGCTTTTTCGTCTCTGTCGGCCCTCCAAAGGTCGACGTACCGAAGAGGCTTGTCTTTCTTGCCGGGCGTGCGGAGCGGGAGCTCATCCCTTTCCAAACGATGGCCACCATACCTTGGTTGAGCGGTTTTCCGCTTGTCCGGGGTAGACGTGTCCACGGCGCAGCACCCGATCGTCTGTCCCGCAGCTGAATGGTTCAGCGAGCGAACGCACGGTCACGGTTGGCGGGTCAACTGAATCTCGGCGTCTCCAACGCGCAGGGGCTCAAGCATCGCCTTCCACGAAGCCACATCGTTTAAGGCGCGAACACCGCGCCCTTCGAAGGGATGCCGCGATGACCAACCGTATCATCGAATTTCTGCGTGACCGCCGTGAAAAAGGCCTCGACGACGGACCATGCGTCGTTGTCGACCTTGACGTCGTGCGCGACAATTACGCGTCTTTCGCGCAGGCTCTGCCTGACACGCGCGTGTTTTACGCCGTCAAGGCCAACCCTGACCCGCAGGTGCTGAAGCTGCTCGCCGGCCTCGGCTCGTGCTTCGACACAGCCTCCGTCGTGGAAGCCCAGCAGGCGCTGGCTGCCGGCGCGACGCCCGACCGGATCTCCTTCGGCAATACGATCAAGAAGGAGCGTGATATTGCACGCGCCTATGAGCTTGGCATCCGTCTCTTCGCCGTCGATTGCGAAGCGGAAGTCGAGAAGGTCGCGCGTGCCGCACCGGGCTCGCGGGTGTTCTGCCGCATCCTGTGCAACGGCGAAGGCGCCGAATGGCCGCTGTCGCGCAAGTTCGGCTGCGTGCCGGACATGGCTGGCCGCGTGCTGGAACATGCGCATCGCCTGGGCCTCATCGCCTATGGCCTGTCGTTCCATGTCGGCTCGCAGCAGCGCAACCCGCGCATGTGGGATGCGGCATTGAGCTCGTCGGCGGCGATCTTCCGCGACCTTGCGGAGCGTGGCATCCACCTGCAGATGGTCAACCTCGGCGGCGGTTTCCCGACGAAATACCTCAAGGACGTTCCGGCCGTGAAGGCTTACGGGCAGGCGATCTTCAAGTCGCTCCGCAAGCATTTCGGCAACCGGATCCCCGAGACGATCATCGAGCCCGGCCGCGGCATGGTCGGCAA
>CAIWVR010000269.1 GCA_903916165.1 uncultured Hyphomicrobiales bacterium
CGCAGCCACTTCGGCGCCATTTCGGCGACCAGCCGCTGGCCGATGCCGACGGTGCAATCTTCGTGGAACGCCGCGTGGTTGCGGAACGCGCCGAGGAACAGCTTGAGCGACTTCGATTCCACGATCGTCTCGCCCGGCGCATAGTCGATCACGATATGCGCGAAATCTGGCTGGCCGGTCACCGGGCAGAGCGAGGTGAATTCCGGCGACGTGAACCGCGCCAGATAATTTGTGCCCGGATGGGGATTGGGCACGCGCTCCAGTTGCGCCTCTTCGGGCGACTGGGGCATGGGAACGTGCTGGCCGAGCTGCTGCGGCGCGCCGGGATTGCTCATATGGGGGTCTCGCTCAAGCCTCAGGCGCAAAGGCACCCGGCGGCGCCTCCATAAACCCTGTCGCGCCTGTCATCAACCTTTCGCGGCCCTGTACCATGCAGAGGTCTTCCCCGAGGGGCCCGTTTCGCCTAAACAATCGCCACACCTCTCCCTCCGGACGCTCAGGAGCCCTCAAGTGACAGCCATCGTCGACATTATCGCCCGCCAGATCATGGACAGCCGCGGCAATCCGACCGTCGAAGTCGACGTTGTGCTGGAAGACGGTTCGCAGGGCCGCGCTGCCGTTCCGTCGGGTGCCTCCACGGGAGCGCATGAAGCGGTCGAACTGCGCGATGGTGACAAGTCCCGCTTTGGTGGCAAGGGCGTGCTGAAGGCCATCGCGGCCATTCACGACGAAATCTACAGCGCCATCGGCGGCCTCGACGCCGAGGATCAGGTGCTCGTCGACCAGACCATGATCGAGCTCGACGGCACGCCCAACAAGGCCCGTCTTGGTGCCAACGCCATTCTCGGCGTGTCGCTCGCCGTCGCCAAGGCTGCAGCTGATGCGTCCGGCCTGCCGCTCTATCGCTATGTCGGCGGCACGCAGGCGCGTATGTTGCCAACCCCGATGATGAACATCGTCAATGGCGGCATGCATGCCGACAACCCTATCGACTTCCAGGAATTCATGATCCTGCCGGTCGGCGCGCCGAGCCTGCGCGAAGCGGTGCGCTGGGGTGCGGAAGTGTTCCAGGTGCTCAAGGGCGAGCTCAAGAAGGCCGGCCACAACACGAATGTCGGCGACGAGGGCGGCTTCGCCCCCAACCTGCCGTCAGCTGAGGCGGCGCTCGACTTCTGCATGAAGGCCATCGAAAAGGCCGGCTTCAAGCCGGGCGACGACATGATGCTCGGCCTCGATTGCGCCGCGACCGAGTTCTTCAAGGACAATGCCTATCATTACGAGGGCGAAGGCAAGGTCCGTTCCATTGAGAGCCAAGTCGATTATTTGGCGCAGCTCGTGGCCAAATATCCCATCGTGTCCATTGAAGATGGCATGGCGGAAGATGATTGGGCCGGCTGGAAGCTGCTCACCGACAAGATCGGCGGCAAGTGCCAGCTGGTGGGCGACGATCTCTTCGTCACCAATGTCACGCGCCTGTCGCAGGGCATCAGGCAGGGCGTCGGCAATTCGATCCTCGTGAAGGTCAACCAGATCGGTTCGCTGACCGAGACGCTGGCCGCAGTTGAGATGGCGCAGCGCGCCGGCTACACCGCCGTCATGTCGCATCGTTCGGGTGAAACCGAGGATGCGACCATCGCCGATCTCGCGGTTGCGACCAATTGCGGGCAGATCAAGACGGGCTCGCTCGCCCGCTCTGACAGACTCGCCAAGTACAACCAGCTCATCCGCATCGAGGAAGAACTCGGAAGCTCCGCGCTTTATGCGGGTCGCGCGGCGCTGAAAGCTTTGGTCTGACCTGAAAACAAGAAGGCACCGCGCCAAAATGCTGCGGTGCCTTCTGCCCCAGCGTGCGTTGCGCAATGCGCAGATGCCGTTATGATAGCCAAATGCTTGCTAACGAATATACTTTAGGCAATCGTTTGACGGAGCCTCAGGCGGAACGGCCTCCGCTCTCCGTCGGATCTCTGATGCTCGACGGTCGCGCCATTCTCGCGCCCATGTCCGGCGTCACCGATGTCGGCATGCGCCGCATCGCCCGCCGCTTCGGGGCGTCTCTCGTCGTCTCCGAAATGGTCGCTTCCGACGATTATGTGCGCGGCGACGAGGAAACGCGCGTGCGCGCCGAGGGCGAGGGCGTCGCCCCCCATGTCGTGCAGATTGCCGGCTGCGATCCGTATTGGATGGGCGAGGCGGCGAAATTGGCGGAAGCCTCCGGCGCCGCCATGGTCGACATTAACATGGGCTGTCCCGCCAAGCGCGTGACGGGCGGCTATGCCGGCTCCGCGCTGATGCGCGACCTCGATCATGCCCTGTCCCTGATCTGCGCTACCGTCGGCGCTGTGAAAATTCCGGTGACGCTGAAAATGCGGCTCGGCTGGGACGATACCACCCGCAATGCCCCCGAACTGGCGCGCCGCGCCGCGGCCGAAGGCATCCAGCTCGTCACGGTGCATGGCCGCACGCGCATGCAATTCTACAAGGGCAATGCCGACTGGGCGGCAATCCGCGCGGTGCGCGCGGCCATCGCTATCCCGCTCATCGCCAATGGTGATTGCATGACAGCGCAGGATGCGCGCGCCATGCTGGAGGCCTCGGGAGCCGACGGAATCATGATCGGGCGCGCAGCGCTCGGCCGTCCCTGGCTGGTCGGCGATATTGCCCGCGCGCTCGATGCCTTGCCCGGACGCACGCCTGATGCAGCGGAGCGGGCAGGGGCTGCTGTCGAACATCTCGAAACGCTGATTGAGCTGATGGGCCCGCTCTCCGGCCTGCGTCACGCCCGCAAGCATTTGGCGGCCTATGCCGATCATGCGCTGCGGGACAGCGTCCCGCGCGACGCCGATCGATTGCGTCTCGTCACCACGGAAAACCCCGCCGAAGCGCGGGCGCTGCTCGCGTCCTTCTTCACTGCCGAACCTGCGGTCGCTGCGGCGGCCTGAGCTCAAGGTACCCTGCCATGACGAACACTGCCCTGGCGAAAACCGTTTCCCGCGTGCTGCGCGGCGAGACGCAGGCCTTCGCTCCCTCGGCGCTCACTTTGCTGAACGGCCTTCCCCACCCGGTGCTGGCTGTGGCTGCCGACGGGCGCATCTGCGATTGCAATGTCGCTGCCGAGACCTTTTTCGAACTCAGCCGGATGATGCTGGTCCGCCTCAAACTGGCGGATGTTCTTCCTTTCGGCTCGCCGCTGCTGTCTGCGGTTGAACACGCGCTGGTGCGCGGGTCGGTGATCAACGAATACCGGGTCGACCTCGGCACGCCCCGCATCGGAACGGAACGGATCGTGGACTTTAATGTTTCTCCCCTGTCCGCGGGTGGGGATGGTGTGGTCATTATGCTGCAGGAACGTACAATTGCCGATAAAATGGACAGGCAATTGACGCATAGAGGGGCAGCGCGCTCGGTCACAGCGCTCGCGTCGATGCTGGCCCATGAGATCAAGAACCCGCTTTCGGGCATCCGGGGTGCCGCGCAATTGCTTGAACATGGAATGTCGGAAAGCGACCGGGAGCTGACCCAGCTGATCTGTGACGAGACCGACCGCATCGTAAAGCTGGTCGATCGCATGGAGGTCTTTTCTGACGAGCGCCCGATCGAGCGCGACAGCGTCAACATCCACGCCGTGCTCGATCATGTGAAGCGGGTCGCACAGGCGGGTTTCGGCCGTCATGTGCGCATTCTGGAGCTTTATGACCCCTCGTTGCCGCCCGTGCTGGCGAACCGCGACCAGCTCGTCCAGGTGTTCCTGAACCTCGTCAAAAACGCCGCAGAGGCGGTCGGGACCGATGCTATCGACGGGCAGATCGAACTGACCACCGCCTTCCGCCCTGGCGTGCGCCTGAAGACGCCCGGCACCAATGCGCCGGTCAGTCTGCCGCTGGAATTCTGTGTGATCGACAATGGCCCGGGCGTCGCGCCGGACATTGCCGAACATCTGTTCGATCCATTTGTCAGCAACAAGTCATCTGGAACTGGCCTCGGTCTTGCACTTGTTGCCAAGATCATTGGCGATCACGGTGGCATCGTCGAATGCGAGTCTCACCCGCGCAGGACCACCTTCAGGGTCCTGCTTCCCATGTTCGTTTCGGCCGATGGCCGGACCGGGGCGGAATGAGACAGCCCGGGACGGGTTTGCAGCGCTGCCATCGCCCGCGTGCGGCTTGAGGAGACGAGTGTAATGGCGACTGGAAACATCCTCGTTGCCGACGACGATGCTGCGATCCGAACCGTGCTCAGCCAGGCGCTGACAAGGGCCGGATACGAAGTTCGCGTCACGGGGACAGCCGGAACGCTCTGGCGTTGGGTGCAGGCGGGGGAAGGCGATCTTGTCATCACCGACGTCGTCATGCCTGACGAGAACGCTTTCGAACTTCTGCCGCGCATCAAGCAATTGCGCCCCGACCTGCCGATCATCGTGATGAGCGCGCAGAACACGTTCATGACGGCTATCAAGGCGTCCGAGCGCGGTGCCTACGATTACCTGCCCAAGCCCTTCGACCTGAAGGAACTCGTCAATATCGTGGGTCGCGCGATGAGCGAGCCACGCACCCGCGCACCAAAGGAGAAGGTCGAGGAGCTCGAGGGCATGCCTCTGGTCGGGCGTTCGCCGGCCATGCAGGAGATCTACCGCACGCTTGCGCGCCTCATGCAGACCGATCTCACGGTCATGATCACGGGCGAGTCCGGTACCGGCAAGGAGCTGGTCGCCCGCGCGCTGCATGATTATGGCAAACGCCGTGGCGGGCCTTTCGTCGCCATCAACATGGCCGCCATTCCGCGCGACCTGATCGAGAGCGAGCTGTTTGGTCACGAGAAGGGGGCTTTTACAGGCGCCAATTCACGTTCGGCCGGACGTTTCGAACAGGCGGAGAGCGGAACCCTCTTTCTCGATGAAATCGGCGATATGCCGATGGAGGCGCAGACGCGCCTGCTGCGCGTGCTGCAACAGGGCGAATACACCACGGTGGGCGGTCGCACGCCGATCAAGACGAATGTCCGCATTGTTGCGGCCACCAACAAGGACCTGCGGATCCTGATCCAGCAGGGCCTGTTCCGTGAGGACCTGTTCTTCCGCCTGAATGTCGTGCCGTTGCGTCTGCCGCCGCTGCGCGAACGTACCGAGGACGTGCCCGATCTTGTGCGCCATTTCTTCAAGCAGGCCGCATCGGAAGGCCTGCCGATGAAGCACATGGAGGCGGCCGCGCTGGAGCGCATGAAGCGTTATCGCTGGCCGGGCAACATTCGCGAACTCGAAAACCTGATCCGTCGCCTGGCCGCCCTCTACCCCCAGGAGATGGTCTCCGACCAGCTCGTCGAGCTGGAACTGGGACATGATGCACCGATGGTTTCGCGGGGTGCCAATGGGTCGATCGCCCCGACCAGCCTGGCGCCGCGTAATGCGCCAAATCTCGAGGTGGACGACGACGCGACCTTGTCGGCGTCGGTCGAACACCATTTGACGGCCCTGTTTCGAACGCATGGCGACCAGTTGCCGCCCCCTGGCCTCTATCACCGTGTCTTGCGGGAAATCGAATATCCATTGATCTCGGCGGCCTTGTCGGCGACGCGTGGCAATCAGATCAAGGCCGCCGAACTGCTCGGCCTCAATCGCAACACCCTGCGCAAAAAGGTCCGTGATCTCGATATCCGGTTGATGCGCTCCCCGCGCTGACTGCGGCAGCTTTGCAACAAAAGGGCGGCAGCTTCGGCTTGCCGCCCTTTTTCTTGCGTAACATTCGCGGACACGCGGTGGATAGGTCCCAAAACGCCCCCAATTTGTCGCAATCCAGCAACACCGTTGTAGGAATGCCACGGTATTTGTGGCAGTACACGACGCCAAGCATTGTTCGAGGGCTTTGGCTGAAGAGCCGGACCTGCTTGGCAGGGGTGAAAGGGATCCTGAGGCATTGATGTCGACCGCTGAAACCATGCCGGACAAAAAGCTTGCCTCAGCCTATCAGCGCGAGCGCCGCTTCCTCGCGCGGTTCGGCCCGGTGGTCGTATCGCTGGCCGTCGGGCTCGGCATTTTCACCGTGCTTGTTTTCGCCGATTACACGCCGATCGTGCCAACGACGAATGTCGTTCTCAGCCTGTTCCTCGCCAATGCCGTCCTGATCCTTGTCCTGTTTGGCCTTCTGGTCGGCGAGGTCTGGCGACTGGTCCAAGCATACAGGGCAGGGGCCGCAGGTGCCGGGCTGCATGTGCGCATTGTCGGTCTCTTTTCCGGCATTGCGGCTGCGCCAGCGATCATCATCGCGGTGGTGGGGTCTATCACCCTGGAGCGCAGCCTCAATCCGGCCTTTATGCAGGATGTGCGCGGCTTCGTACTCAACACCGCCGAAGCGGCGCGGCTGTTTCGTGAGAGCCAGTGC
>CAIWVR010000270.1 GCA_903916165.1 uncultured Hyphomicrobiales bacterium
ATCATGTCATGGTGGAACATCATCTCGCCATCAGGCAGAGCGCCGATCGGCTCGCCATTCTCGCGGATGTTCGAGATGAGCATGATGTTGGGCAGCAGCCGGTTGAACCCCGGCGGGAAGAATTTGGGCGGACGCCGCAGCGCGCCGATCTCGCCGAAATAGGACGAGACGCGCAGCAAGTCTTCCTGTTCGAGTTTCTGATCGGGGAAGATGATCACGAGATGGTCGAGCCACGCCTGATAGATGGCGTCGCGGGTCGCGTCATCGACCGGCTGGCGCAGGTCGATCCCGCGAATTTCCGCGCCAATGTGCTGCGTGAGCGGCGCAATTTCCAGACGGGTCCTTGTCTCGACCATGTGTTCCTCCCGAAACATGAAGGCGTTTTCGCCCCTCTCCTCGCAGGGTAACGGCCCGTGCGCGAGGGCGCAACCACGGCGCGGCGTCTTGACCGCAGCCGCCGCCTCCCCCACATTCGCCCCCAGAAAAACGAGCCGGGATGCCCGGCCTTGCGCTGGGAGGCGTCATGTCCAATCCGAACCTTCTCATTTTCGCGCCGCGCGAGGAACCGCAGGATATTCTCGATACGCTGCGCAGCGCCGGCCTTGAACTCTCCTATGGCGAGAAGGCCTGGCAGGCACCGCGCACCGATTTCGAGGCTGACCTTGCCGCCGCTGCACGCGACAAGGTGGCGCTGATGGGCACCTCCATCCGCCACACGCCGATCACCCGGCGCGTCATGGAAGAGGCGCAGCGCCTGCGCGTCATCGCCAAATACACGGTGGGCGTCGACGACATCGACACCGATGCCGCGACTGATCTGGGCATTATGGTCTGCCATGCGCCCACCGAGTCGAATTGCTTCGGCGTCGCCGAGAGCACGATGGCGATGATTCTCGCCATGCTGAAGCGCATCGTCCAGCGCGACCGCGAGGTGCGCGAGGGCAAGTGGCGCGAGCCGCATATGGCGACCACCTTTTTGGGTGCCCGCGCCGACGGCTATGCCGGCATCACCATCGGTCTGGTCGGGCTCGGGCGCATCGCCACCCGCGTCGCGCAATTGCTGGCACCCTGGCGCGTGCGCGTCATCGCCTGTGATCCCTATGCGGAACCGGCGCGGTTCCTGCTCGCCAATGTCGAGCGCGTCGATTATGCGACGCTGCTGGCCCAATCCGATGTCGTGTCGTTTCATGTCGTGCTGACGAAAGAGACGCGCTTCATGCTGCGCGCCGAACAGATCGCGCTGATGAAGCCCTCCGCCATCATCATCAACACGGCGCGCGGCAAGGTGATCGACGAGGAGGCCGTCGCGACCGCCATCGCGGAAGGACGCCTGCGCGGTGCCGCCATCGACGCGTTCGAGGAAGAGCCGCTGGCGATGGATTCGCCCTTGCGCCAGCTGGGCGACCGGGTGCTTCTGTCGCCCCATTCCGCCTCCTTTAACGAGGGTGGCGAATTGCGCCCCGGCATCCAGTGGGCGGTGCGCGCCGTGCTGACCGCCTTGCGTGGCGGCGTGCCTGACAATGTCTATAACAAGGACGTCCTGCCGCGCTGGCGCGAACGCTTCGGCGGTGCCGGCGTGATCGACTG
>CAIWVR010000271.1 GCA_903916165.1 uncultured Hyphomicrobiales bacterium
GATGATCTCGGTCCATTCCAGCGGCCAGCCCAGCACGAAAATAATGGCTTGAGACAGCAGCATGAATTGCAACGGACTCAGGTCGAGCGACAGGACCCACTTCTCAAGCAGCGCCTGACCGCCGAGAATCGCGAAGACGCCTGAAAACAGGGCTGATCCTACAAACAGCCAGCAGACCATAGAGGTCGTTTTCGCCGTCAGGAACACCGCCTCTTTCGTCTTCTTCCAGTCGAGCGAGCGCGCATGCAGGGCAAGCAGGAAAGCGCCGGCCGCGCCAACGGCGGCCGATTCGGTCGCCGTGGTAATCCCGAACAGGATCACGACGAGAACCACCACGGTTAGAATGGTGAGCGGCATCACGGAATCCGTCACCATCCGGATCACTTGCAGCTTGTCGCTGTTCATCTTCCGATAATAACGCACCATCATGACGCCAGCCGCGAAGGCGAGCGCGCCAAACCACCAGAAGAAAGCCTGGGGCGTGCCCTGCGCTGCGCTCGGCTCGGCCGGTACCAGATCGGGCGAGCCCAATTGCTGCAATTCAGGGGGTGCGACGAAGACCTCCGCCTGCTGATGGATAACGATAAACCACCAGACCAGCGCAAACGTACCCGCGACCAGAAGGAACGGCGTCAACGCATAGAGCATCTGCTGCAGCAAATGCGCATAACCGATCGGCTTGCCATCGGCCTGAATCGCACGCGCGGGACCGGGATTGACCAGCGCCTTGCAAAGACCCGTGAAGCGGTTCGCCCCATAGGCTTTCGAAAACGGGCCTGACCAGTCTGGAACCGGAATGATGAGCTGGTCGGCAGGCAGTTTCGGCGCGATCCTAGGCGAGATCAGCGCCCAGCCGATGATGTAGAGCAGATAAAGAAATGCCAGGAAAAAGCCCGGAAACATGGTCGCGGCGTAAAGCTTCACGACCGATTGCCCGGCGACCGCCGCATAAACGATAATCATCACGGACGGTGGAATGAGAATCCCCAGCGTGCCGCCGGCCGTGATGACGCCTGAAGCGAGACGCACATCATAGCCTGCCCGCAACATCGGGTTGAAGGCGATCACGCCCATCAGCACGACGACAGCCCCGACGAGCCCGCTCGCAATGCCCCAAAAGGTGCAGACGATCAGGCTCGCCACCGCGAGCGACGCCGGGACATTGCGGAAGGCCAGCTGGACGGAGTGGAACATTTTGTCCACCAGCGCCCCGCGCTCCATCACATAGCCCATCAGGACGAAAAGCGGGATGGAGATCAGCACATCATTGGTCATCGCTCCATAGGTGCGCTGGACCATGAGATCGAAGATGCGGTTGTCGAGAAAACCCTGCGACGGATCGAAAAACGCAATGTAACCGAACACCATGCCGAGCCCCATCAGCGTGAAAGCCGTTGGAAAACCGAGCAGGATGAAAAACACGATGAGGCCCAGCATCAGCAGGCCGAGTGCGGGATCACTCATTCACTTGTCTCCAAGACCGCGCTGGCGGGCGATCTCATCAATCTGGGCCGCATTGGCGATGGCGAGGCGGCGGCTGTCGTCGTCGATCAGCGTGCTGGCACCGAGTTGCTGCTCGATGATGTCGATTTCTGCGACATCCTTGAGGCGCGACGGCCATTCGCCCGTTCTCAGGCAGATGACGCAGCGCACGATTTCCGCGATGCCTTGCAACATCACGAAAGCTCCGGCGATCGGAATGATCATCTTGAACGGGTAGATCGGCGGCCCGTCGGCCGTGACGGCGGAATGTTCGAGAATGCGCCACGAGGCACCCGCGTAACTCGTGCCCGCATAGATCAGCGCGGCAATGCCGGGAATGAAAAACAGGCCATAGAGAACAATGTCGAACATCGCCTGCGTGCGCGGCTTCATTGAGGAATAGAGAAAGTCCCCGCGGACATGACCGTTTTGCGCGAGCGTATAGGCACCGCACAGCATGAACAATGTGCCGTAGAGCATGTTGCTGGCGTCAAAAATCCAGGCTGTCGGCATGTTCAGCAGATAGCGCTTCACCACCTCGGCGCAGACCAGCAGCATCAGGAGAACGACAAGCCACGCTGCGCCTTTGCCGACCCACGTGCTGACAGCATCAATGCGATAAAGAAACTTCTGTGCCGACATTCGACCTGCACCCCTTGCGATTGAAAGCCGCCTTTCGGCGGCTCCCGATCGCTTTCCAACCAAGCCTGCGTCAGCCGCCCATCGGGCGGCTGACAAGGATACTAGCCGAGCTTGCGGGCTGCGCCGTTGGGACCGAAATAATGGTCATAGGCCATGCGGCGGTTGGTCACCGTATCCTGCTCCCATTGCGTCGTGCGCTTGGCAAAAGCAAGTTGCGACTGAAGGACTTCCTTAAACAGGGCGTTCTCGTTCGCCTTCTTCAGGACGATCTCGTCATAGACTTCAAGTTGCTTCTTGAGGATCGCGTCCGGCGTCTTGAAGAAACGCACCTTGTCCTTCGTCTGCATCTCGGCATAGTCCTGCGAATAGCGGTCAACCGCCTTCCAGGACATGTCGGCGCTCGCCGCTTCGATCGCATATTCGATCATCACCCGCATGCGCTGGGGCAGACCGTCAAACTTGGCCTTGTTGAACATCACCTCGAACTGCTCGGCGTTCTGGTGATAGGACTGCAACATGCAAACCTTGGAGACGTCCGGGAAGCCCAGTGCACGGTCGGACGACGCATTGTTGAATTCCGCCGCATCCAGCAGGCCGCGATCCATCGCCGAAACGATCTCGCCGCCCGGCAGCGCATTCACGGCTGCGCCCATCTGCTGGAACATGTCGATCGAAATGCCGACGGTGCGATATTTCAGGCCTTTCAGGTCATCGAGCTTGGCGATCGGATTCTTGAACCAGCCCAGCGGCTGGCTCGGCATCGGGCCGTAGACGAAGGATTGCACATTGGCGCCAATGGAGGCGTAGAGCTTGGCCAGAAGTTCCTTGCCGCCGCCGTACTTGTGCCAGGCCAGCAGCATATTGGCGTCCATCGAGAAGCCCGGGCCGGAGCCCCAAAGCGCCAGCGCATTCTGCTTCCCGTAATGATAGGCGAGCACGCCATGGCCCGCGTCCAGCGTGCCGGACGAGACAGCGTCGAGCAGACCGAAAGCCGGAACGACCGCGCCGGCGGGCAGCACGTCGATGCGGAGGTCGCCGCCCGACATGTCATTGACCTTCTTGGCGATGTCCTGGGCGAATTCGTGGAAAATATCCTTTGAGGGCCACGTGCTCTGCAGACGCATCGTCATCGGCCCCTGCGCCTTCACCACCGCGGGAGCGGCGACCAAAGCAACGCCGGAGGCGGCTGCGGCCTTCAAGAATTTGCGGCGCCCTGACTTTTCTGGACGCGATTGGTCATGCTCAGACATGCGTTCCTCTCCCTGGATGACCGCTCCGCAGCGGAGTTTTCTCCACGCGTGCGATGGCAACTGGCACTATGATTATTCAATATGCGTGGAACTTCCAGAGCTAATTCACCTTCAGGGCACCCCGCGGATGGGCCGTGAACAGGGCAGATATTGGTGAAACCATGAAAGTAAAGGGAGATTGCGGAAACTGGCCGCCTAGCATCCCAAGCTAAACCTTCATCAAATCCCGCTAATGCGGAATCATGCCCAGCTCACGTTTCCGTGATCCCGGTGCCAGCGATGGAACCCCAGGCGGTCCAGCCAACTGGCGCCTGAGCCTGCGCCGCCCCATATTGACGAGATGGCAAAACCACCCTCGACATCTGGCAAAGCGGGCAAGACAAAAGCAGGCGGCCAGCGCGGCCCGGCCGGCAAGGCCTCCAAACCCGTCCTGCATCCGCTTGGCGATCATCTCGCCGGCTTGCTCAACCCTGCGCTCCTGCGCGGCTTTGGCGAGACGCCGCAAGCGGGCTTTGACGCCGGCCCCGTGACCGGGATCGACCCGAAACTCGCAGGCCAGCTTGGCCTTGATCCGACCGGGGACATCGATTTCACGCCAGCCCGGCCCAAACGCCAGCGGCCACAGCGTCCCACCGAGATGGACCTCGGCTCGACGGCCACCAGCGCGTCGCTGCGCGACCTGCTCGAGGCCGGCGACCCCAACCTGCGCGAGGCAAAGCCATGGACACCGCACCGTCCGTCGCGCCCGGAAAAATCCGAAGGCGGGATAAGCTTCAAGCTTGTCTCCGAATTCGAGCCCAAGGGCGACCAGCCGCATGCGATCGAGGAGCTCATTGCGGGCGTCAATGCGCGCGAGCGTGACCAGGTGCTGCTCGGCGTCACCGGCTCGGGCAAGACCTTCACCGCCGCGCAGGTCATCGCGCGCACCAACCGCCCGGCCCTCGTGCTGGCGCCGAACAAGACGCTCGCCGCCCAGCTCTATGGCGAGTTCAAGAGCTTCTTTCCTGACAATGCCGTCGAATATTTTGTTTCCTACTACGATTATTATCAGCCCGAGGCCTATGTCCCCCGCACCGACACGTTCATCGAGAAGGAATCCTCGATCAACGAACAGATCGACCGCATGCGCCACTCCGCAACACGCGCGATTTTGGAACGCGACGACGTCATCATCGTGGCGTCGGTGTCGTGCATCTACGGTATCGGTTCGGTCGAAACCTATACGGCGATGACGTTCGCGGTGA
>CAIWVR010000272.1 GCA_903916165.1 uncultured Hyphomicrobiales bacterium
CCTGAACGAGATCTTCGCGCGCATGGGCGCCGATATTCCTGACACGACGCTCGCCGACTGGTGTGGCCGCAGCATGCGCACGTTGATGCCCCTGACCAATCTGATCACCAGGCAGATCATGGCGAGCGATCGGCTGCATGCTGATGATACGCCGATCCGGGTGCTGGACCGAGGCAAGCGCTCCGCCGGGCTTGGCAAGGGCGTCAAGGAGGGACGCATCTGGACCTATGTCCGCGATGATCGCCCCTGGAGTGGATCGGCACCGCCAGGCGCGGTTTATGACTTCTCGCCTGACCGAAAGGGCGAGCATCCGCAGGCTCATCTCAAGGACTTCAGGGGCATCCTCCAGGCCGATGCCTATGCCGGGTTCAGGGACCTCTACAAGCCAGATGCGAGCGGGGACGTTCGTGTGCGTGAGGCGGCTTGCTGGGCCCACCTGAGGCGGGACTTCCACGACGTCTGGAAGGCCACCCAATCGGGGATCGCCAACGAGGCTCTCGCCCGGATCGGCGCATTATACGACATCGAGAAACAAATTTATGGCCGCTCCCCCTGGGACCGCCTCTGCGTCCGGCGGCAGCACAGCAAACCAAAGGTCGACGCCTTTCGTCTCTGGGCGGAACAGCAATTAACCTGCATCTCGGGCAAGAGCGACCTGGCCAAGGCCTTCCGCTACGCCCTGAACCGCTGGAGCGCCTTCACGCTGTTCCTGGAAGACGGCCGCGTCGCAATTGACAATAACGCCGCCGAACGGGCCATGCGCCCGATCGGGATCGGACGCAAGAACTGGCTCTTTGCTGGCAGCGACGCCGGCGGCGAAACCCTCGCCAGAGCGATGACCCTCATCGAAACAGCAAAACTCTCAGGGCTTGATCCGCAAGCCTATCTGGCCGACGTTCTGGATCGCATCAACGACCATATGAACAATAAGCTGCACGAACTGCTGCCGTGGAACTGGAAGCCGCGCGAAACGACCGCCGCACACCAGATCGCCGCCTGAGCCTGTTGACGTCGTTAACGACGTCAATAACGACGTCTCTTAAAATCTAGATGCCAGCAGCCACAAAGCGCAAGGCGGTCGCAACCGGGTGGTTACCTTGTTTGCCGCATCTGGAAAATATCACGCGCCACGATCTATCGTCATGGGTCTGCGGCTCGCGCCGCCTCGGATGTCGCCCAAACATGCAGACGACGCGGGCCAATCGGCGCCTGCGGCGACCAGGATCTGCTGGTTCATATCAATGCCGAGATTGAAACCAGCCCCTTTCAGGGCGAAGGCTACCGAAAGATCTGGGCCCGACTTCGGTTCAACGGCGTTCGCACAGCGGCGCGCCGTGTGCGGCGGGTCATGAAGGAGAATGGCCTGCTCGCGCCCCATCGGCCACGGGTTCGCCCCGAACATCCTCATGACGGGACCATAGTCACCGAGCGCGTGGATGATATCTGGGGAACGGACATGACCCAGACAGTCACGACAACTGAGGGACGGGCCTATGTCTTCATCGCTGTCGATCACTGCTCGGGAGAGCTCATCGGAACCCATGCGTCCCATCACGCCACCCGCTGGGAAGCGTTGGAGCCGATCAGGCAGGGCGTCGCCAAGCACTTCGGCGAGATCGGACAGGATAGGGCCTTGGGGCTGACGCTGCGCCACGACCATGGGTCCAACTATATGTCCGACGACTTCCAGCAGGAGATCAAGTTCATGGGCATCGTCAGTTCGCCCGCCTATGTGCGCCAGCCCCAGGGCGACGGGGTCGCAGAGCGCGCTATAGCGCGACAATCAAAGTGAGACCCACGCGACAATCAGGATGAGAATGCGCCGCTGCTTGGGGGACGAAGGGAGGGCGAAGCCCGACTGGAGGAGCCCAAGCAGCGGCGGCGTGCGCCCGAGGGGCAGCGTCTGGCG
>CAIWVR010000273.1 GCA_903916165.1 uncultured Hyphomicrobiales bacterium
AGATCAAGGACTTCATCGAACGTCTGGTTGGCCCGGTCGAAACTGAAATTGACGCGCTGCTCGCCGAGGGCGAAGCTGCCCTGTCAGAGGAACGTCTTGAGGATGCCGGCGAGATCTTTTCAGAGGTCTTGCAAGCCGAGCCCGACAATGCTGCGGCGGCCGCCGGCCTCGCCCGCGCGCTTCTGGCGCTTGATCGCGCCGCGGAGGCTCTCGCCGTGCTGGATTCGCTGACACCGGCAGCCGGTGCCGACGCGAAAGTGCATGCGGTTCGCACAGCCGTCGACCTCGCCCTCCAGGCAGCCAAACTCGGCGACGTTGGGGACCTGGAGGCCAGGCTTGCCGCGAACCCCGACGATCATCAGGCGCGCTTCGATTACGCGGTCGCCTTGAACGGCCGTGGCGGGCGCCAGGCGGCGGCCGACGCACTGCTCTACATCATCAAGAAGCAGCGGAGCTGGGAAGACGACAAGGCACGCCAGCAATTGCTGCAGTTTTTCGAAGCCTGGGGTCCGCTCGAGCAGGACACGATCGACGCGCGCCGAAAGCTTTCGACGCTGCTGTTCTCCTGAGCCGAGGTGAGGGAAATGGGTATCAACATGTCGCCGCAACACACGGATGATCTGCCGACCGTCATCCCGGTTTTTCCGCTGGCTTCGGCCCTTCTGCTCCCGCGCGGAGAATTGCCCCTGAACATATTCGAGCCTCGCTATCTGGCGATGATCGAGGATGCGATCCGGGGCGACCGGATGATCGGGATGGTTCAGCCGCGCCGGGAGGGGACAGACACGCCCTCGGAATTGCATGATGTGGGCTGTCTGGGAAAGATCACGCAATTTGCCGAGACAGGCGATGGCAGGCTGATGGTGACCCTGACCGGCATCTCCCGCTTTCGCGTTGCCGAAGAGCTGACAGTTCTCACACCCTACCGGCAGTGCATCGCCGTCTACAACGAATTCTCGCAGGATCTCAACCTCGAGGGCCGAAGCGAGGATATGGACCGCGCCGGTGTGCTGCGGACCTTGCGCAGTTTCGCTGAAGCAAACCGGCTCAAGATCGACTGGAAAAGTATTGAGCAAACACCCAACGAGGCGCTCGTCAATGCACTGGCGATGATGAGCCCCTTCGGCCCTGAAGAGAAACAGGCCCTGCTGGAAGCCTTGACCCTGAAAGCGCGCGCCGACGTTCTCATCGCCATCACCGAAATCGAACTGGCGCGCGGCAATGGACCAAGCACCAGCCTGCAATAGGAGTCCATATGGCCGACCGGAACATGATCGAAGCGGTTGGCAGCCTCGGACCCGAACCGTCGATCATCGATCCACGGCTTCTTGAAATCCTCGTCTGTCCCTTGAGCAAGGCAAGCCTGGAATATGACCGCACGCGAGGCGAACTCATCTCCCGGGCAGCTCGGCTCGCCTATCCGATCAGGGACGGCATTCCGATCATGGTGCCCGACGAAGCGCGCGTTTTGGACGACTGAGCTCAGGGAAGCTGGCCGCGCAGCATCGCAGGTGTGTCGCCTGACAATCCGGCAGCTTCACGGATTAAGCCGCGCTTCAGGCGCGGCAAACGGTTGACAATGCCCAGACCCAGATCACGAATGAATCGCAAAGGCAGGCTGTCGTTGGCAAAGAGACGATGCAGGCCATCCGTGCCTGCAATCATGGCGACGCTGTCGAAGTAGCGGGCGCGCTCATATTGCGCCAGCACATCCGCCCCACCCGGATCAAGCCCGAGCCGGATCGGCCCTCCGAGGAGGCCAACCAGGGAGGCGACATCGCGAAGGCCGAGATTGAGACCCTGACCGGCGAGCGGATGGATGAGATGGGCCGCATCCCCGATCAGGGCGGCCCGGCGGGCGGTGAACCGGCGCGCAATGTGAACCCGCAGCGGGAACCCGGCCGGTCGCGACACAAGGCGAAGGCGGCCAAGGGAAAGGCCGAAGCGGCGTTCGACTTCTTCCGTAAATTCATCGTCGGGCATGGCGAGATAGCCCTGTGCGTCTGCCGCAGGTTCAGTCCAGACAATGGACGCGCGTCGCCCGGTCAGGGGCAGCATGGCAAAGGGTCCGGAAGGCAGGAAATGCTGCGTCGCGACCCCGCAATGGTCCTCCTCATGCGCGAATGTCGCGACCATGGCCGTGCGATGATAATCACGCCCGACGGTTTCGATCCCACACGCGCGCCGCACTTTCGATTGGACGCCGTCGGCCCCGACCAAGAGAGCCCCCGACAGGCTCTGGCCGTCTGCCAATCGCAATTCGATGTTCCGTTCCCTGTCGACGATGCGTGACACGGCACTGCTGTACAGGTCGATCCCGGACAAGGCGACCATCGTCTCCAGACTGGTCACGAGATCCGCGTTCTGCACCATCCAGGCAAAGGGCGATCCATCGTCCAGGGGTTCGTCGAAGGTGAGAAACAGGGGGCGAACCGCGTCGTTGCGTCGTGAATCCGTGATCTTCATGGTCAGGATCGGCTGCGCGTGGCGCGCCATTTCGGGCCAGACGCCAAGCGCCTGCAGCAGGTTGCGCGATCCTGCCGTCAATGCCGATGTGCGGACATTGGCCTGCCGTGAGCCGAAGGCCGGGTCGATCAAGCCAATGCGCAACCCGGTGCCATAGGACAGGCGCAGCCCGAGTGCGAGAGAGAGGCCGGCGATCCCGCCGCCAGAAATCAGAATGTCATGCACGACGGTGACCTTTCAACGATGCGCAGATTATCAGATCCGGCGGGGCAGGTCATGCGGGGCAAGGCCGCACTTGACGTCAGACTTCTCATTGATCCACCTGACGGCCTGACGGGAAAGGCTGTGCGATGTCGACTGCATTCGAAGACCTCCTGACCATTCTCGACCTTGAGCGGATCGAGAAAAACATCTTCCGTGGCAAAAGCCCGGATGTCGGATGGCAGCGGGTCTTCGGCGGCCTCGTCATTTCACAGGCGCTGGTGGCGGTAAGCCGGACGGTGGAACACCGCAGCCCGCATTCCCTGCATTGCTATTTCCTGCTCCCCGGCGATCCCGCTGTCCCCATCGTCTACGAAGTCGAGCGCGTCAGGGATGGTGCAAGTTTCTCGACGCGTCGCTGCGTCGCGGTTCAGCATGGCCACACCATCTTCGTTCTGTCCGCCTCGTTTCAGGTGGCGGAGGCCGGCCTCGAGCATAATTCTGCCATGCCCGACGTGACCCCTCCAGAACAACTGCCGGGGATGGAGGCCATGCTGAGCTCGATGGGCTCGCGGATTCCGGACGGTGTGAAGCGCTATTTCGAGCGTGACCGCCCGATCGAGCTCAGACCTGTCGATCTGAGCCGTTTCACAAAGCTCAGTCCCGACAGGCCGCGTTCCGCGACCCAGCAAATCTGGATGCGCGCCGCAGGACGACTGCCGGACGATCCTGCCATCCACCGGGCGGTGCTCGCCTATCTCTCGGACATGACACTGCTCGACACAGCGCTGGTGAGTCATGGACGCTCTGTCTTCGACGGCACTTTGCAAGTCGCCAGTCTCGACCACGTGCTCTGGTTTCACCGGCCCTTCAGGGCCGATCAGTGGATGCTCTACGATCAGGAAAGCCCCAATGCGAGCGGGGCGCGCGGGCTCTGCCGCGGGGCCCTCTACAGCCAGGACGGCCAGTTGATTGCCTCCGTGATGCAAGAAGGCCTGATCAGACAAAAGGCACTCTGATCCAGTGCCGAATTATTGCGCAGAACGCGACGGCTTTATGCTCATTTATTTTGCATGAGATGGGAAAAGCGACAGCCTGGCCTTGGGTAAAGCTGATTTCTCGCTGTTTTTCTGACCCGCATCTCCCGAACGGCACT
>CAIWVR010000274.1 GCA_903916165.1 uncultured Hyphomicrobiales bacterium
CGCGACCACATCAACCCGCTTACCCGGAGCGGACCGACAGCCCGTTCCAGAATGACAAGGAAACGTCCTTCACGCGCCCCCGTGCGTGTCTGAGCGGGCACGCGTATATCTGTTTTCCGGCTTCGGCAGACCGAGATGTTCGCGCAGGGTGGTGCCCTCATATTCTTTCCGAAACAGGCCGCGCCTCTGCAATTCCGGAATGACAAGATCGATGAAATCATCGAAGGCTTCGGGGAAATGCGCGGGCAGCAGGACGAACCCGTCCATCGCGCCGGCCTCAAACCATTCCTGCATGAGATCGGCAACCGTCTTCGGGCTTCCGCAAGCGAGCAGATAGCCTCTGGCAATTGCGATCTCGTTGTAAATATCGCGAAGATTGTAGCCCAACCTTTTCGCCTTGGCGGAAGCGACAGTGCTGTATCCTTGCTTCAGATTGGACACCGGCAGGTCTGGCACAGGACCATCAAGCGGATATTGGGACATGTCATGGCCGAAACGGCGCGACATGGTCCGCATGGCGCTGGTCGAATCCACATAAGTCATCAGATGTGCAAGTTTGGCTTGCGCCTCTTCGTCCGTTCGACCGACGATCGGAACCATGCCGGGCAGGATGTTGCAATGCTCGGGACGACGGCCGGCCGCGACGGCATGCTTCTTGATGTTTGCATAATATTCGCAGGCGACATCCAGTTCGAGCTGAACGGTGAAGACGACTTCGGCCATGCGCCCGGCAAGCGCTTGGCCGCTCTGGGACGAGCCTGCCTGCACGATGACGGGCCGACCCTGCGGGGTGCGGGTCATATTCAGCGGGCCCTTCACCGAATAGAACGGTCCCTTATGGTTGAGTTCATGGACCTTGCTGAGGTCGTAATATTGTCCGGTCTCCTTGTTTTCGATCCGGGCACCGTCTTCCCAGCTGTCCCACAAGCCTTTGACGACTTCGACGAATTCGCCGGCGATCTCGTACCGCCGATCATGTTCGACCATCTCGCGCCCAAAGTTTTCGGCGGCCTCGGGCAATGTGGAGGTGACAACATTCCAGCCCGCGCGGCCGCCGCTGAGATGATCGAGCGATGCAAATTGCCGCGCGATGTTGAAGGGTTCGCTGTAGGTGGAAGAGGCTGTGCCGATGAGCCCGAGGTGCGTGGTGACGCTGGCGAGTGCCGAGAGAAGCGTCGTCGGCTCGAAGCGCGTGACCTGCCCAGGATGCCCCTCAGCCAGAAAGGCGAGGCTGTCGCCAACGAAGATAAAGTCGAGCTTGCCTCTTTCGCAGGCGGCTGCAATTTTTTTAAAAACATCCAGATTCTCGCCACTGGTCGTGGCACCCGGATAACGCCAGCCAGCAATATGGTTGCCGGATCCGACCGCGTATACGCCGAGGTGCATCTGCCGCTGGCTCATGTCGCTTCCTTTTTTCTTGATCGTTATTTGGGATCGGTCAACTCGATCGCACGATCGATGACAAAACGATCGAACGTCGCGATCCGGAGGACGACTTGCTGCATCGCCTCGCCGGATACGGGGTCAACCTCAATTAAAATTTTATCCGCATCCGCCAAGAAAACCGGATCCTTCATCGTGGCATCGAAGGCGCGGCGCAGAACAGCGATCCGCTCCTTGGGAACATCAGGAGGCGCGATCAAAGGCCAGGCACTGATTTGCGGCGAGAACAGCAATTCAAGGGCTTTCTTGTCGAGTTCGGTCTTTGCGAAATCCATGATCAGGGGAACGTCTGGCAGATCGGGTGCCTTGTGCAGGGCCATCTGGATCAAGACGTGAATCTTCTTCTCATCGAGCCAGTTTTTCGACCGGCTTTTCAGGCTTCCCCAGGACCAGCCGACACGCGCATCGACTTCGCCCCGTTCCATCGCCATCGTGACGTCATTGCCGCCGGGATAACCTGTGACAACCTTGATCTTGGCCCCTGTCAGCTTGCGGATGAGGGTCGGAAAACGCCCGGTGTCGTCGATAACCCCGGTCGCGCCAGCCGTGATTTGTTGCGCCTGCAAATCGTTCAGCGACGTGACACCCCGTCCATGCCAGATGACCCCGACCGACACTTCCTTGCTGGTGCTGCCAATCGGCAAGAACCGGGCCGGGTCGTATTTAGCCAATTGCGGGTTGAAAGCTGGCTCGATGGCATAAGAGCGCGCCAGCATCCCCAGCGCCGTGCCGTCGCGCGGCGCAACACTGTAGAGATTCAGGATGGCCTTGATTCCGCCCGAGCCCGGCAGGTTTTGCGGCAGAAAGGTTGGATTGCCGGGAATATGACGGCCCATATGGCGCGACAACAATCTGGCGGTCGCGTCATAGGTGCCGCCCGCCGCATAGCCAATCATGACGGTGATATTCTTGCCCGCATAGAAGTCCGTATCGTCGGACCGTGCACTTGTCGCATTTGCGACCAAGGCGCCAAGGCATAAGGTGACGGCCAATAGTCTGGTCATGCAGATTACCTTTCTTGCGCGATGAGCCGCTCGGCCGCTCCTGAAGGGCTGGAGATCGAGACCAAACACCTGGACCGCGTTGAGGGAATGCTCAGGCACAGGGGGCACCGCTCAGCTGGCAAGCAGGGCACGCCGATAACCGCAGCAGCGGATTGGATGCCTCCGGGCAAATCGTCAGCCCGGCGAGAAGAACTTGCCGTCAGCATAAACGCGCTTCTTGGCGGTTTCGCCATTTTTTGCGTCGGTGCCGACCTTCACGGACCCGTCCCCGAATGTCGTTTGCTGCACAACATCCCTGGGCGTGCCGAAGGGCGTCAGATGCTCCAGCCCCTTGACGGAGCGTTCACCGCCACCCACGCGCAGCAGGACAAGATTTTCGGCTTCATCCGCTTCGAATTTGTACTGCACGTTCTTGGGGATCATGACCCCGTCATGCGTGGCGACGACCTGTGTCGCGCCGTCCGCAAAAGTGAATGTCGCCTTGCCCTGAAGCACGATGAAGGCATGATCTTCGCCACCATGGGCATGAAGGGCATTCTCGCCGCCACTCGCATAGACTTTCACGGCGGCCCAAAGATTCTCGGCCGTCGCCAGAGGGTCATAGCTCGTACCCTGCGCGAGCAGGGGCAGATTGCGCATGGAAAAAACAACCGCTTGATCGATTGCGGCAACCAGACGTCTTTCGACGTGCTTCACATCGTCCACAGGCAGCTCCCCTCGGCTCTTATTTTGATCTATCCTGCCGGTGCGCCTGCACCCTGTCAATGCGTCCCACCTCAAGGTCGTCGGGACTTCCGCGCCAGCGATGCGCGTGCCGAGGCGATCCGCGAGTCTGCATTGAGCTGAGCGATCAGGACGGACGTTCTGGCCCGGGTCAAGGCAACAGGCCGGCCAGCGGGACATGGAGCGACCATTGACCAGCCTTCTTCAATCAGCGCGGTCGTCAACAGGCACTCATCGATCGCGAAAATAAGGCTGCCGACAATGAGACCTGCGTCAAGTCGTAAAGCATGCCCGAAATCTCGGACCCGGCAAAAATCGCCACAGCGCAGACCCCGCCGACGATCAAACCCGAAAAGGCGCTGCGGCTGCCGAGATTGCGGTTGAGGATCGTCCGGCTGATCGACACATATAATCGTCGTAGCAGCCAAGCCCCGCAGGGATCAGGCTGGCGAGACCGCTCGCCTGCAGGTCATGATCGAGGTCCAGCTCGCTGCGCGTCGTTTCTCCGCCCCCGCAATGACGCCCTTCAGGCGGGACGTCAGCGCG
>CAIWVR010000275.1 GCA_903916165.1 uncultured Hyphomicrobiales bacterium
AGAGGTCGGGGTCTTCGACCCGTGCGTTCAGTTCCGCGAGGCGGCGTGTTGCGACATCGACGTCAAAGATGCCTCCTCAGCAGTCCCACGGACTGCTTGATCTGTTCGACGAGCGCTTCGGCTTCGGCGCGCATGGGATGTGACTCTCGATCTGGGACTGGCTGCAGGCGCAGCCGGATTCGTGCGGCGAACCTAGAGAAGGCGCGTGATCAATACAACCCGCCAGTGCCGGCACCGATCGCCTGTTCGCCACCAATGCCCTGATCTCCGCCCAAAATGGCGAAATTGTCCGGCGGCGTGGTGCCCGGCTTGAACGCCTCCACAATCGTGCCCTGCCCCGACGAGCGGACGCCCGACTTCGCATCGACCGTGATGAGTTTGACGCCAGGCGGCACGCGGAACGGCACGTCGGGCTTGTCCTTCAGCGCGACCTGCATGAAGTCGCGGAAGATCGGCGCGGCATATTGGCCGGCGGTCGCTGAATTGCCGAGCGTGCGCGGGCGGTCATAGCCCATATAGACGCCCACCACGAGGTCTGACGAAAACCCCACGAACCAGACGTCCTTGGCCTCGTTGGTCGTTCCCGTCTTGCCGGCGACGTGTCGGCCGATCGCTTTAACGACCTGCGCCGTGCCGCGCTGGACGACACCTTCCATGATCGAGGTGATCTGATAGGCGGTCAGCGGATCGAGCACCTGCTCACGATTGTCGATGAGCTTGGGCTCATTCTGGTTCGCCCATTTCACCGCCTCGCAATTCTGGCAGATGCGCTTGTCGTGCCGGTAAAGCGTCTTGCCGAAACGGTCCTGGATGCGATCGATCAGCGTCGGCTGGATGCGCTTGCCGCCATTGGCCAGCATCGAATAGGCCGTCACCATGCGCAGCACGGTCGTCTCGCCGGCACCGAGCGCCATCGAGGGAACCGGCAGCATATTGTCATAGACGCCGAAACGCCTGGCATATTCGGCAATGAGCGGCAGACCGACGTCGCGCGCGAGCCGCACGGTCATCAGGTTCTTCGAATGCTCGACGCCATAGCGCAAGGTGTGCGGGCCGCCCGACTTGCCGTCGTAGTTTTCAGGCCGCCAGATCCCGACGCCCGGCCCCATGTCGATCTCGATGGGCGCATCCAGGACGATCGAGGAAGGCGTATAGCCATTGTCGAGCGCTGTGGCGTAGACAAAGGGCTTGAAGGACGATCCCGGCTGGCGCTGTCCCTGCGTCGCGCGGTTGAACTCCGACTGGTCGAAGGAAAAACCGCCAACCATCGAAAAGACACGTCCCGTATAGGGGTCCATCGCGACGAGGGCGCCCGAAATGTCGGGGATCTGGCGCAGCCGGAACTGGCCTGCCTTGCCGTCCACCGGCTCGACATAGATCACGTCGCCCGGCTGCAAGGCCTGACGCATCAACTTGCTCGTCCATTTCACGCCATCAGCGGAGATCGTGCCGGTGACGCGTTCGCGATTGAGCTCGCCGCCGCGTTCCTTGACAGGTTGCAAGCCGATGCGCGCCTGTGACACGCTGACATCGAGCACGACAGCCAGCCGCCACGGCGACACATCGCCCAGCACAGGCACCTCGGCAAGCGCCGGACCCCAATCGCCCGTCACGTCAATGGCGCGCATGGGGCCGCGAAAGCCACGCGCCTCGTCGAAGCGCACGAGACCGTCCACCAAAGCCTTGCGTGCCCACAGCTGCATCTTGGGATCAAGCGTCGCGCGGACGGAGAGCCCGCCCTCGTAGAGCTTTTTCTCGCCGTAGCGATCGAGCAATTCGCGGCGCACCTCTTCGGCAAAATAGCCGGCGGCATAGGAATTGGGTGACAGCACGCGCTGGTTGACACCAAGCGGTTCGGTCTTCGCCTTCTGGCCGGCAGCAGCCGTGACATGGCCATCCGCCACCATGCGGTCGATCACATAATTGCGGCGGTTGATGGCGGCTTCACGGTAGCGGAACGGATGATAATTATTGGGCCCCTTGGGCAGCGCCGCGAGATAGGTGGCCTCGGAAAGCGTGAGTTCCTGCACGGCCTTGCCAAAATAATTCAGTGCGGCGGCGGCAACGCCATAATTGCCGAGACCGAGATAAATCTCGTTCAGGTACAATTCGAGGATGCGGTCCTTCGAATAAGCCGACTCGATGCGAAACGACAGCAGCGCCTCGCGAACCTTGCGATCAAACGACCGCTCATTGCCCAGGAGGAAGTTCTTGGCAACCTGCTGCGTGATGGTGGAGGCCCCCTGCACACGCTTCGAACCCTGCACCATAATGACCACAGCGCGCGCAATGCCTTCGGGATCGACGCCATTGTGGGAATAGAAATTCTTGTCCTCGGCCGAGATGAAGGCATTCTTCACCAGCGGCGGGATTGCGGCAGACTGCAGGTACAGGCGCCGCTCGCGCGAATATTCGGCGATCAGCGACCCGTCGCTGGCGTGGACGCGGGTCATCACCGGCGGCTCGTAATTCCGCAGCTGCGTGTAGTCCGGCAGGTCTTTCGAATAGTGCCAGCCGAGACCTGCGACCACTAAGGCGCCGAGCCCGAACAGAATCGCACCGGTTGTGAAAACGAATCCGAAGAATCGTGCGATCAGCCGCATAGGTGAATCCTGGCCTCTAGGTGTCCCGGAGTTAACGCCGGTTCTACAGCATCGGGCACGGGGCGGACATGCGTCCCGCTTTGCTGCGTCCCGCAACACGTCTCATGTCGTCGATTTTTGTGGTCTTAATGGGGCGCGCGGTCCCCGGCAATGGCTGGATGACCATCCGTCACAGCCGAGTTTGCCCGGACAGCCGGTCGGACGGCCTCGACCTACCCGCCAGGTCTTGGCTGGAAAAAGGCATCGACCGCCCGCACCATCGCATTGGCCGCCTGCGTCCGCCATTCTGATTTCATCAGCGCCGCCGAATCCTTTTCATTGGACAGGTATCCCAGCTCAAGCAGGACAGACGGGACGTCCGGTGCCTTCAGCACCCTGAAGCCTGCCGATCGATGCGGATTCTTGTTCAACTGGCCTGCGGCCCCCCAATGGCTGACCAGCATCCGGGCAAAAGCGTGGGAATAGGTCCGGGTCTCGCGGCGTGTCAGGTCGAACAGAATGTCGGAGACGTCCCCTGAATCGTCGACGCCCTCCAGTCCGGCGGCCGCATCCGCGAGGTTTTCCTTTTCCGCCAGCTTGGCAGCCTGGTTGTCGGACGCCTTATCGGAGACCGTGTAGACGGTTGCGCCCGAGACGCCCGTCGTGTCGGAAATCGTATCGGCATGGATCGAGATGAAGAGGTCGGCGCCAGCATCACGGGCGATCTTGACCCGAGCGGCCAGCGGCACGAAGACGTCGCTGTTGCGCGTCATCGTCACGCGATAGCGTCCGGTTTTTTCCAGACTGGACTTGAATTCGCGGCTGAACTCGAAAACGACGTCTTTCTCGATGACATTGCGCTTGCCAAGCGCGCCTGTGTCGATGCCGCCATGGCCAGGATCGATGACGATCATCGGCCGTTGCCCATCAGCTCCGCGTGCTGCCAGCTGCGCCGGGGCGTCGGCCATCAGGTCACGCGCAAGGGCGTCACTGGCGGCAGCGCGTGCCGCAATGGCAAAACCGGCGGCATCGGTCTCCTTCAGCTCGATCAGCAATGCAGACGAGCCGTCTGCCGTGGTAAGGGTCGTGACCTTCTGCACAAGGGCCGGGCGGCCCAGATCAATGACGACCCGCGACTTGCCCGGCGCGAACAGGCCGAAGCGGAAGGATGCAACGATCCGGGCGGGGGGCGCCTTCTTGCCCTTGACCGGGGCCTCGCCCTGGCCCGTGCGCGGCGGCAGCCGGAAATTCACCTCCGGCAGGTCGACGATGACCCGGTTCGGCCCGGCCATGACAAAGGCCACCGCCTGCACCGGGGCGTTCAGCTCGAAATGCAGTCTTGCCCCCTGCCCGGCCTCGTCAACATGGGCAGTCCGCACGACGGGCACCTGGTCAGCCGCGGCCGGGGGTGATGATGCCAGACCGACCGCCAGACAGACGGCGAGCGCGCACCGGATGGCTATCAGACGGGTCAAAACAGGCAAAATCGACATTGAAATCCGCAGCCGTCGGGAGTGTGATGCCCTTCTATAGCGGCAATGAGGGCGGCAGCACACGATACTTTTGCAACGAAGCCCGACTTTTATCCTCGGGGCCGCCGCGAACCGCTCAGATGCGATCCTTGCCAAACCCCGGTTTGTGCCGCTATGAAGAACATGTTCCTTTTCCGGGACCGGCGACGCCCGCGTCGTTCCGCACGGTCGTTCAGCGCCACCGTCCCCGCCTTCCTCACCTTTGAGGGTTTCGCGTCAGGACTGGATCGGGTTCGCCAGAACACCAACCACCCGGAAAAAGAATGTGCAGTCGCCACTGGCGACCGAAGTTTAGGTATTAAAGCTGATGGTCCGTCCCGCAGGGGATCACAAAACGGCGTCGTGTCGTCGAGCAGAACAGTCCGAGAGAAATCACGGGCCTTTTCTCCTCGACTCCGTTCCCGGAAACACGCTGTCCAGCCGCATTCATGCGTCTCTGGCTTTCCTTCGGGCCGTCTTCGCCCGCATTCACCTCATTCGCGACGCAAACGTGCGCCCGGCCCTGATCGGCCGCGCGAGCGCGCGCGCATCTTCATCCCAAACAGATGTCACGTCCCCGCCTCGGCCGGGCCCGTCGACCGCCCCCGCGCTTTCGCGCGCTCGCAACCGACGTCACCCGACCAGGCCCGACGTGAGAACAAGAGTCTCACATGGCCAACAAAATGCTGATCGACGCCAGCCACCCGGAAGAAACCCGGGTTGTGGTGTTACGTGGTAACCGCGTAGAGGAATTCGACTTCGAGGCTGCCAACCGCAAGCAATTGCGCGGCAATATCTATCTGGCAAAAGTGACGCGGGTCGAACCCTCGCTGCAGGCCGCCTTTATTGAATATGGCGGCAACCGCCACGGCTTCCTCGCCTTCTCGGAAATCCATCCCGATTATTACCAGATCCCGGTCGCCGACCGCCTCGCCCTTCTGGAAGAAGAAGCGCGCTCGCATCGCGATGAGGATGATGAGGAAGACAAGAAGCGCCGCTCGCGCCGCCGTGGCCGCAATGAAAAGCGCGCCCGCCCCGACGCCAGCATTTCTGAAACCGCGCCCGACACCGATGCTGCACATGGCGAGACCATCGACGGCGAAATCGTCTCGCGCGGCGACGACGCGCCCGCTCCGGTGCTGTCGCTCGACCTCTCGATCTCCGACATCCAGCTCACCATGGCGGATCCCGCGTCCGGGCATCATCACGACATGCTCGCCAGCGACCCCGACGTCACCATCGAGGCCAATGACGAGACGCGCACTGAACCGGGCGAGGCAGCGCCGACCCGTGCCGCGCGCGACGAGGAGGACGATCACGAACACGGTGAAGACGACGAGGAAGAACATGTCGAGCACATTGGCGGCGACGCCATGGAAGACGTGCCGAACCGTTACCAGCGCCTGCGTCGCCAGTACAAGATCCAGGAAGTCATCAAGCGCCGCCAGGTGCTGCTGGTGCAGGTTGTCAAGGAAGAGCGCGGCAACAAGGGCGCGGCCCTGACCACCTATCTGTCGCTTGCCGGCCGCTATTCCGTGCTGATGCCCAACACCGCACGTGGCGGCGGCATCTCGCGCAAGATCACCGACGCCGCCGACCGCAAGCGCCTCAAGGGGATTGCGGGCGAGCTGGAAGTGCCGGAAGGCATGGGCGTTATCCTGCGCACCGCCGGTGCCGCCCGCACGAAGCCCGAGATCCGCCGCGACTTCGAATATCTCCTGCGCATGTGGGAGACGGTGCGCGAACTGACGCTGAAATCCTCCGCAGCCTGCCTCGTCTACGAGGAAGGCTCGCTGATCAAGCGCGCCATCCGCGACCTCTACAACAAGGACATCGACGAAGTGATCGTGTCCGGCGAGGATGGCTACCGCGAGGCCAAAGACTTCATGCGCATGCTCATGCCGAGCCATGCCAAGAATGTTCAGGCGCATCGCGAACTGCAGCCGCTCTTCGCCAAGGCGGGCGCCGAGGCCCAGCTTGACGCCATGTTCTCCAATGTCGTGACCCTGAAGTCCGGCGGCTATATCGTCATCAACCAGACCGAGGCGCTGGTCGCCATCGACGTCAATTCGGGCCGGTCGACCCGCGAACACAATATTGAAGACACGGCGCTGCGCACCAATCTGGAGGCGGCTGATGAAGTCGCCCGCCAGCTGCGCCTGCGCGATCTTGCCGGCCTCATCGTCGTCGACTTCATCGACATGGAAGAGGGCCGCAACAATCGCGCCGTCGAACGCCGGGTCAAGGATGCGCTCAAGAATGACCGCGCACGCATCCAGATTGGCCGGATCTCGCATTTCGGCCTGCTCGAAATGTCACGCCAGCGTATCCGCACCGGCGTGCTCGAAGGCTCGACGGTCGTGTGTCCGCATTGCGCGGGTGCCGGCATGGTGCGCGGCACCGCCTCCATCGCGCTGCATGTGATGCGCGTGCTGGAAGATGCCCTGATCAAAAATGCGATGCACAACATCATCGTACGCTCGCGCACGCAGGTCGCGCTGTACATCCTCAACCAGAAGCGTGCGCATCTGCGCGCACTGGAAGAGCGTTTCAGCGTGCAGATCACCGTCGAGGCCGACGACACGCTGACCGGCATGACCTATCACGCCCTGGAGCGCGGCGAACTCGCCTCGCCCCCGCCGGTGTTTGAACGCAAGGATCTGGTCCGCGTCGATTCCATTCCGATCGCTGATGAGGAGATCGAGGACGAGATCGAGGACGAAGAGGACGAGGAAGATGTCGTGGCGCCGGTCGTCGCGCCCGTCGTCCGCGAAAGCAGCGAACGCCGCCAGCGCGGCGAGGGACGTGGCGAGGGACGTGGCGAGGGACGTGGCGAGGGACGTGGCGAGGGACGTGGCGAGGGACGTGGCGCAGGCCGCGCAGAGGCACCCGCCGAAGCCAGGGCAGAGGGCGAGGATGACAGCGAGGGTGGTCGCCGCCGTCGGCGGCGCCGGCGTCGCGGCCGTGGCGCATCCACAATCACCGATCCCAACTCGCCGCAGCCGTCGGACGATGGCCTGCTGGTCATGGCCGAAATCGGCGGCGACATCGCCCGCGCGCCCGAGCGCATGCTGTCGGACGGCGAAGTCGATACGAATGAAGTTGAAAACTTCGAACTGGAACCTGGCCAGCCGGGTGAAGGCGACGGATTGCGCCGTCGTCGCCGCTCGCGTCGTGGCGGTCGCAACCGCCGCCGTGAAGACGCGCCGCGTGACGAGCGCCAGCCGCAGGGTGACTTTGTCGAAAGCTCCGATCCGGTCGCTGCCGCTCCGGCCCATGAGGCACCTCCTGCCGTCCAGGCAGAGATGCCAGACGTGACACCCGCCCGTCGCGAGACGCCGGTTGCACCCGCCTGGGACTGGGCGCCGATGGCAAATGCGGATGTAACGCCGCCGCCCGCCCGCGTCGAAGCCCCAGCCCCGGCTCCGGCCCCTGCCCCGGCCCCGGTGGCGGAAAGCGCGCCCGCGCCCATGGCGGCCGCCGTTGTGCCAGAGCCCACGGCCCCGAAAACCGAACCCCTGACAGACGCGCCCGTCGGTCCCAAGCGCACCGGTTGGTGGGCGCGTGCCAAGCCACCCGTGGACAAGTCGTAAATCAAGCCAAGGCCCGCTCACGAGCGGGCCTTTTTCTTGCCGGGGGTCTTCCCCTCTCCCGCAGCGCGGGAGTGGGTGGCGCGCACCGCGCGACGGGTGTGGGCGGACCGACGGGCCGCGCCTCGCTTGGCTAGCGCCCTCATCCGCCCCGCCAAGCGGGGCACCTTCTCCCGCCAGCGGGAGAAGGAGGGCGCCCGGGTTTACCCCCCCAGCCATTTTTCCAGCCGCGCCACACCTTCCACGACATCTGCCTCCGACCCGGCAAATGACAGGCGCATGGTATGTGCGCCACGGGTGCGGTCAAAATCGAGGCCGGGCGTCGCCGCCACGCCCGCCTCATGCAGCATCCGCTTGCAGAACGCCCCCGAGTCAATCGTGAGATGGCTGATGTCGATGTAGACATAGAAGGCACCATCGACGGGATGGAAATTCCCAAGCCCGATGCGCGGCAGGTGCGCCATCAGATAGGCACGACTGCGCGCATAGCTGGCGCGCGTCACCTCCAGTTCGTCCTGCGCGTCGAAGGCGGCTTCCGCCGCGACCTGGCTGAGCGTGGGCACCGAAATGGCCAGGCTCTGCTGCAGGCGCTCCGCCGGACGCACCAAATCCTCGGGCAGCACCAGCCAGCCGATGCGCCAGCCGGTCATGCAGAAATATTTGGACATCGAATTCACGACAATGACCGAGTTCGAAAAGGCCAGCGCCGTCTCGGCGGGCGCCTCGTAGGTCAGCCCGTGGTAGATCTCGTCCGAGATGAAGGCAATGCCGAGCCGGTCGCAGGTCTCGCAGACGTCGCGCAGGGCCGCGCGGCCCATCATCGTGCCCGACGGATTGGCCGGGCTCATCAGCAGGACGCCGTCGAGTTTTTGAGCCGCATGCGCCGCCTCGATCATCTGTGCGGTGACGGCATAGCGCGTCGAGGCCTGCGTCTCCAGCGTCACGCAGACAATGCCCAGCGCCTCCATAATGTTGCGATAGGCCGGATAACCCGGTGACGCGATGGCCACCCGCGCACCCGGATCGAAGAGCGCGAGAAAGCTCAGCAGAAACCCGGCCGACGAACCGGTGGTCACCGCAATGCGCGAGGGCGCGACATCGACCTTGTAGGTCTCGCCATAAAACCGCGCGATGCGTGCGCGCAGCGACGGGCGCCCGAGCGCCTCCGTATAGCCGATACGCCCCATCGCCAGGGCCGCCATGGCTGCGTCTCGCGCGGCCCTTGGCGCGGGCGCACCGGGTTCGCCCGCTTCCATATGGATGATTGACGCACCGCCACGCTCGAGCTGCGTGGATTCTGCGAGCACGTCCATCGCAAGAAAAGGCGCGACGCGGCTGCGCAGGGACGGGGTGATCTTGTGTCGATTGTCGGGTTTCATTCCGGTTTCCAAAGCTGTCGCTGTATCGTGACCGCCCCGCTCGCGCCATAATGGCGCGCCTTCATCACATGCAGAGATTCCTGCCGAGGACGAATGATCGAGCGCGCGACCCCTAACAGCCGCCAGCCCGCCGCGCCAGTGCGCGGGTTCGTCTCGCGTGCGCTCGCGGGCCTCGTCGTCATGTCCACGCTCGCCTCTGGCCTGCCGGCCGCGGCACAGACTGACGGGCCGAAACTGTCGATCATCCGCGACGCGGAGATCGAGCAATTGCTGCGCGAATATACGCTGCCGATCTTCCGCGCGGCGGGGATCAACGCCAGCGCGACCAAGATCATCCTCGTCGGCGACCGCTCCTTCAACGCTTTCGTGGCGAATGGCCAGAAGATCTTCATCAACGTCGGCGCGATCATGGACGCCAAGACGCCCAACGAATTGATCGGGGTGCTGGCCCATGAGAGCGGGCATATTGCCGGCGGGCATCTGGCACGGCAGAGGCAGGAACTCGCCCGTGCGCAGATCCTGGCGGTTGCCGGAATGCTGATGGGGGCCGGCGCGGTCGTCGCGCAGGCGCGCTCGGGGCCCTATGGCAAGGTCGGCTCGGATGGCGCAGGCATGATGGGCGCGATGCTGGGCCCGCAGGAGCTCATCCGCCGGTCGCTGCTTGCCTATCAGCGCGGCGAGGAACAGGCGGCCGATCGCGCGGCGGTGAATTATCTCACCAGCACCGGGCAATCCGCGCGCGGCCTGCTCACCACGATGGAGCGTTTCCAGAACGACGCGCTGTTCAAGACGGACAAGATCGACCCCTATCTGATGTCGCATCCGCTGCCCACCGAGCGCATCGCCAGTCTGGATTCGGCGGCCAGGGCATCGCCGGCCTTCCATGTGAAAGACCCGCCGGCCCTGCAGGCGCGGCACGATCTCGCACGGGCCAAGCTGTTCGGGTTCATGAGCGGCGCGGCTGAAGTCGCGCGGCGTTACCCGTTGTCAGACAATGCCCTGCCCGCACGCTATGCCCGTGCCATCGCCACCTACCGGCAGGGGCGCCTCGACCAGGCGCTGGTGCAGATCGACGCCCTGATCGCGGCGGAACCCGGCAATGCCTATTTTCAGGAATTGAAGGGCCAGACCCTGCTGGAATCGGGCCGGGCCGGGCCATCCCTGCCCTATCTGCGACGCGCCACGGCTCTCGCGCCAGGTGCCTTGCCGATCCGCGTGCTGCTCGGCCATGCCCTGGTCGGCGCGGGCGACCCCGCCGGGGCCAGGGAGGCGACAACCATTCTGACACAGGTCCTCCAGCGCGACGATGATTATGCCGAGGCCTGGCAATTCCTCGCCATGGCCTATGAACGGCGTGGCGACACGCCCAATTCGCAACTGGCGGCGGCACAGGCCCTGTTCCTGCAAGGCAATATGATCGCCGCCCGTACCCAGGCTGACCGCGCGCAAAAGCAGTTCAAGCCGGGCTCGCCCGGCTGGCTCAAAGCTGACGACATTCTGAATTACCGCCCGCCAAAATTCGACTGATCCTTCACCCCTTCGTGAGCACCCGCGCGGAGATGCCGCTTCGGCTGGCCCGCCCTGCGCGCTAATGAGAAAACGCCGCATCGTCGCGGCAGGAGAACCCCATGTTGACCTTCCGCCAGCGCCTCGCCACCTTTGCCATCATCGGGCTGATGTGCGTCGCAGCCCCCGTCTCGGCCGCCGAATTTTCCGCCGGCCAGAAGGGCGAGATCGAGACGATCATCCATGATTACCTGATGAAAAATCCGGAAGTCCTGCGCGAGGCGTTTGGCGAGCTGGAACAGCGCCAGGCCCGCGCTGAAACCGAGGCGCGCACAAGGGCGCTGGGCGAGAATGGCACGCTGCTGACCCATTCCAGACATCAGGCGGTGATCGGCAATCCCGACGGCAAGGTCACGCTGGTCGAGTTCTTCGATTACAATTGCGGCTATTGCAAACAGGCCCTCCCCGACTTGCAGCGACTGATGAAGGAACAGCCGGATCTCCGTGTTGTGCTGAAGGATTTCCCGGTTCTTGGGCCGGGCTCGGTGGAAGCCGCACAGGTCGCCATCGCGCTCAGAAATCAGTTGAAGGGCGAGAAATATGCGGCCTTCCACGGGAAGCTGCTCGCCACGCGCGGTCAGATTGCCAAGGCGACGGCGCTGGCGGCGGCCAGGGAGGCAGGGGCCGATATGGACAGGCTCAACAAGGACCTCACCGGACCGGACGTCACCGCGAGCCTGCAGGAGGTGGCCAAACTCGCGGATTCGCTCAATCTGACCGGCACGCCGACCTATATTGTGGGGGACGAGGTCGTCGTCGGGGCGGTTGGCTATGCCCAGCTCAAGACCCGTCTGGACAATATGCGCAAATGCGGCAAGGCCTCCTGCGGGTAGGACGTGCGGCAAACCCTCTCCCGGCGGGAGAGGATGGCGGCGCAGCAGCCGGGTGAGGGGGTGCGATCTGACAGACGCAGCGCCCCCTCATCAATCATGCTTCGCATGACAGCTTCTCCCCATGGAGACCTTTGCATAAAGGTCGCCGTCATGGCTGCGCAGGCTCACTCGTTCCCTGATCGAAAACGTCTGCAAGTGATGCACGCGATTCCCCTCCCCCTTGCGGGGAGGGGTTAGGGGTGGGGGTCGTGAGGCGCTTGCAAGACGCCCGCAAGACGCCTGTAAACCACTCTTTGACCATCGGAAACATGCGTCGACCCCCACCCCGCTCGCTGCTGCGCAGCGAGTCGCCCTCCCCGCAAGGGGGAGGGAAATGGCAGGCGTCGGACGAAAGAATTCGATCAGCAAAGCGTTGAACCTGCAAAGCAATGACGAAACTGATGTTTCGCAAAGGTCTCCCATGGGAGAAGCAACACACGCGCAGGGCAAGTTGCGTAAGGCACCCCCGTAGCAGGGGACAGCACGGGCTCTAGGCTTCCCTCCGGGCGTTAACCAGTTTATGAGACTTCCGCCGGGCGCGTGTCGCGAGAATCGCTGCGCCCGTCCCTGTAGCGTCCAACCGGTTGCGCGATGAACGTCGTCCACGTCCTCAACGGTCCCAACCTGAACCTGCTCGGGACTCGCGAACCGGGCACCTATGGGACATTGACACTGGCCGACATCGAGGCACGGCTTGCGGCGCGCTGTCAGGCCGGCGGGATTTCACTGCTCTTCCGCCAGTCGAACCATGAGGGCGACCTCGTCACCTGGATCCAGGAGGCGGGAGCCGCGGGAGAACCGGTGATCCTGAACGCCGGTGCCTATACCCACACCTCCATCGCCCTGCGTGACGCCATTGCCGGTTCCGGTGCCAAGGTGATCGAAGTACATCTGTCGAATGTCCACGCCCGCGAGGATTTTCGCCACCGCTCCACCATTTCCGCCGTCGCGGCCGGGGTCATCCTCGGCTTCGGCGCGCTTTCCTACGATCTGGCGCTCGAAGCGCTGATTGCCCAGTCCAAAAAGACCAAGAGCTGACTTTCATGAAGAAACCCGCCAAGACATCCAAAGCAGCAGCGACTGCACGTCCCGCAGCCAAAAAGGCCGTCGCCAAGAAGGCCGCAGCCAGCAAGCCGGTCGCCAAGGCCGCCCCCGCGAAAGTCTCCGTGACCGCCGATTTCGACCCGGCCTTTATCGAGACCCTGGCCCAGATCGTGTCGCGCCTCGACCTGTCCGAGGTTGAAGTGGAGCGTCAGGGCATGCGGATTCGCGTTGCCCGCCAGCTGCAGGCCGCCCCGCAATCCTACAGCGTCGCCGCGCCGGTCCAGCAGGCTGCTGCATCCGTGATCGCGCCGCCCCCCGTGCTGGCGACCCCCGCTCCCGCCGCCAGCGAACATCCGGGCACCGTGAAATCGCCGATGGTCGGCACCGCCTACCTGCGTCCCAGCCCCGACGCCAAGGCTTTTGTCGAGATCGGCACGCAGGTGAAGGCCGGCGACAAGATCCTGCTCATCGAGGCGATGAAGACCTTCAACGAGATCATCGCGCCGCGCGCGGGCACCATCACCGCGCTTCATGTCGAGGACGGCCAGCCGGTCGAATACGGCGAGCCCCTCCTTGTGATCGAGTAGAACCTGATGTTCGAGAAGATCCTCATTGCCAATCGCGGCGAAATCGCCCTGCGCATCCTGCGCGCGGCGAAGGAGCTCGGCATCGCCACCGTCGCCGTCCATTCGACGGCGGATGCTGACGCCATGCATGTGAAGCTGGCTGACGAGAGCGTCTGTATCGGCCCGCCGCCGGCGCGCGATTCCTATCTCAACATCCCCGCCCTGCTGGCGGCCTGCGAGATCACCGGGGCGGACGCCATTCACCCCGGCTACGGCTTCCTGTCGGAAAATGCGCGCTTTGCGGAGATCCTGGCCGATCACAACATCGCCTTCATCGGCCCCAAGGCGGAGCATATCCGCATCATGGGCGACAAGATCGAGGCCAAGCGCACCGCCAAGGCCCTGGGGATTCCCTGCGTGCCGGGGTCAGAGGGTGGCATCACCGACGATGTCGAGGCCATGCGGGTGGCCAGGGAGATCGGCTATCCGGTCCTCGTCAAGGCAGCATCGGGCGGCGGCGGTCGCGGCATGAAGGTTGCCCGCACCGAAGCCGACCTGTCCAACGCGCTGCAAAATGCACGCACGGAAGCCAAGGCGGCGTTCGGCGACGATGCGGTCTATCTCGAAAAATATCTCGAAAAGCCGCGTCACATCGAAATCCAGATTCTGGGCGACGGGCTGGGCAACGCCATCCATCTGGGCGAACGCGATTGCTCGCTGCAGCGCCGCCACCAGAAGGTGCTGGAGGAAAGCCCCTCGCCCGCGCTCAATGCCGAACAGCGCGCCGACATCGGCGAAATTTGCGCGGCGGCCATGCGCAAGCTGAAATATTCGGGCGCCGGGACGATCGAATTCCTCTACGAGGAGGACAAGTTCTATTTCATCGAGATGAACACCCGCATCCAGGTCGAGCATCCCGTGACCGAGATGATCACCGGCATTGACCTTGTGAACGAGCAGATCCGTATTGCAGCCGGCTCCCCGCTGTCGATCCGCCAGGAAGACGTACGTTTCGAGGGCGCGGCCATCGAATGCCGCGTCAATGCCGAGCATCACGCCACCTTCCGGCCCTCGCCCGGCAAGATCGCCTATTATCACCCGCCCGGCGGTCTGGGCGTGCGCGTCGATTCAGCGGTCTACCAGGGCTATACGATCCCGCCGAATTACGATTCGCTGGTCGGCAAGCTCATCGTCCACGGCCGCAACCGGACGGAAGCGCTGATGCGCCTGCGCCGCGCGCTCGACGAATTCATCGTCGATGGCATTGACACGACCCTGCCGCTGTTTCGCACGCTCGTGCGCAATGCCGATGTCCAGAACGGTCAATATGACATTCACTGGCTGGAGAAGTTTCTGGCGACCGGCGGCATGGAACCGTAGGGACACGTGAGACGTTCTCCCCTCTCCCGCAGCGCGGGAGAGGGACAAGAGCCCACCCCCGCTTGACGGACGCCAGCCCGCGCGCCACTTTTCCCTGATGTCAAACTCCGGACAGACTTCCGAGGTCACGCCGCAGATCCTTCTGCGCGCCTATTCCATCGGCATGTTTCCCATGGCCGAGGGAGCCGACGACCCGACCCTGTTCTGGGTCGATCCGGATCTGCGCGGCATTTTTCCGCTCGACCGCATGAAGGTGTCGAAAAGCCTCGCCCGGACAATCCGCTCGGACGTTTATGACGTGCGGATCAACGAGGATTTCGAGGCGGTGATCGACGGATGCGCAGCCATGACGCCGGACCGTCCCAACACCTGGATCAACCAG
>CAIWVR010000276.1 GCA_903916165.1 uncultured Hyphomicrobiales bacterium
CGCATCGCCCTGCGCGAAGGAGGCGAGCTGTGGCGTGGCGGCGTCGTGGCGCCAGACGCCGAAGGACGCCCGCGCCGGCTCGTCTGTCACGGGCACACTCGCATGAAACGCCAGCCAGCGCGGCACGCTCGTGCTGCGCAACCCGGCATCGAGCCAGACCGGCGTATCGTGATCGCACAGCGCCAGCAGAAGAGCGAGCGCCTCGCGCGGCAAAGCGTCAGGACCGCGCACGCCTGTCTCCGGCGCAGAATAGATCATACCCGGACGCGCCATGGCGTCGAGCAGCACGCGAAACAGCGATTGCGGCCCCAGAACGGGATCGGTGAAGCCGCTGCCCGGCAAGAAAGGCGCATTCATCAGCCGTCTCCACGAACCATGGTGAAAAACTCGACTTTCGTCGCGGCCGCCCGGCGGCTGCCCAGATCCGTCGCAGCGCTTTGGGCTTGCGCGAGCGGAGTCACGACCTGAGCCATGATTTCGGCGCTGCGCCTTTCATGCTGCAAAAGCGCATCGAGCCGCGCGCAAAGCAGCGCCTTGGCCTTGTCGCGCCCCAGCGCATAGGCATAGCCAAGCACCTCTCCATCGCGCACGATGCAGCGCGTCAGCGTCGCCTCGCCCGCATTGAAGCGGCGCCCGCCGCCGCCAGCCCGGCCTTCGACCATGAGTGTGCCGATTTCAGCAGGCTTGATGATGTCAACCTCGGGAAGCACAATTCCCTCGGTGAGCCTTGCGAGGTCTGCAAAGGACGCGCGCGCCAGCACCGACATCCAGTGCTGACGTCGAGATTGCGCTGAGTGTGTGCTGAGATCGTCCATGTCCGCCATCCATCTGTCGTGAAACTTGTCTAGACAGGTTCCATGACGAGGACATGACATGAGCGACGAAATTACAGCCCCGCGCGCACAAAATGCGACCACCGCCTGGCGCCGCATTGCGGATGAGCTCGCGGCGGCTTTTGCACGCGGGGACTTTTCCGACGGCGCAGCCCTGCCGCCCGCGCAAGACCTTGCGCGCACCCATGGCGTCCATCGACACACTGTGCGGCAAGCTTATATTCACTTACAGGAACAGGGATTTATTACCATTCGCCGCGGCGCCGGCGCATTTTACACCGGCCTTCGCCTGCCCTATCGCATCGGACGCCGCGTGCGCCTGCGCGACAATCTGCGCGCGCATAATGTCACTGTCGTCGGGCGCATCGTGAACAGCACGCGCGTGACCAGCACCGCCGCACTGGCGCTGGAGCTGGCCATCAAGCCAGGCGCGCCTGTCTGGCGAATCGATATTCTCAACTCCACGAAAGATCTGGCGCTGTCGCTCAGTCGCCATCATGCCTGCGCCACCGCATTTCCGGATCTGCCCATGCGGCTTGCGGCAGCAGGCGGTTCGTTTACGGCGGCTTTTCAGTCCTATGGCCTGGAGGATTACGAGCGCCGATCGACGCATATCACCGCCCGCCTTCCCAGCCTGGAGGAAGCCAGCGCGCTCGGAATCCTGCCGTCCGAGCCGGTGCTCGCCACCCACGCGCTCGACGTCACCAGCGCGGGGGAGCCGTTGCAAGCCGTGGATGCAGCCTTCCGGGGCGACCGGATCGAATTGCGCGTCGAGACCGACTGATCAGACCGGTTTGGCACCAGTGATCGCAGCGCGCAGGATGGAGGACACATAGTCAATCACCGAGACAATGATCAGGATCATCAGGACGATAAAGGCGACACGCTGCCATTCCAGTGTGCGGATCTGCTCTGACAGGTGCAGGCCAATGCCACCCGCGCCGACAATGCCGATGATCGTCGCCGAGCGCGTGTTGGATTCGAAATAATACAGGATCTGACTGGCGATGACCGGGAGCACCTGGGGCAGAACCCCGTAGCGGAACTCCTGCGCGCCGGTGCCGCCGGTCGAGCGGATACCCTCGACAGGTTTTTGGTCCGCCGTCTCGATCGTTTCGGAAAACAGCTTCGCCAGGGCACCAATATCCGCGGTTGCAATGGCGAGAACGCCTGCAAAGGGGCCCAGACCCACGACGCCAATCCAGATCAGGGCCCAGATCAGCGTGTCGACGCCACGAATTGAATCGAATGTGCGGCGCAGGATGAAACGCACGATCCACAAGGGCAGGACATTTCGGGCCGCGAGCACAGAAAGCGGAAACGCAACGACCGCTGCGATCAACGTGCCCAGCAGCGCGATCGCGAGCGTCTCGCCCAGCGCGGACAGATAGACAGGAAGATTGGGGCCGGGCTCCGGCGGGATCATCAGCAAGGCGAAGTCGCCCAGCCGCGAGAGGCCGGACACGATTCGCGACACTGAGAACTCGGCCTCGACCATGCCGAGGGCAAGCAGCAGGAGGCAAAAGGCAACGAGGCTCCACAGGCGGCGGCGCGCTGGCGCGCCGATCTTCATGGCCGACGCATGTCGCGCTGCAACGCTGCTGAGTTCGTCCTGGCGAAACAAGGCGCTCATGACGTCTCCTGCCCGTTCAGTCGGCGCAACACCTGACCCGTGAGGATGTCGAGCACGAAGACGGTGACGATGATCATGACCAGCAGAGCGCTAATATCGGAATAGTAGAATTTACGCACGGCCGACAACAGTTCCTGGCCAATGCCGCCAGCGCCGACAAAGCCCATGATCGAAGCCCCGCGAAAATTGTGCTCGAAGCGCAGCAATGTGTTGCTGGCGAAGCCCGGCCAGACCTGGGGCATTACAGCGTAAGCAATGGCCTCGGCGCGAGACGAGCCTGTGGAGGTCAGTCCATCGACCGGCTTCATGTCGATGTTCTCCACGACCTCCGTATAGAGCTTGCCGAGCGCGCCGAGTGTGTGGATGGCAAGGGCCAGCACACCGGCCATGGGCCCAAGCCCGAAGGCGAGCACGAAGATCAGGGCAAAGACGATTTCCGGAACGGTGCGGCAGAATTCGAGCGTGCGACGCGCCAGCCAGCGCGTCCGTGGACCGCTGAGATTGGAGGCTGCGGAAAAGCAGGCGGCAAAGCCGAAGAGAGCACCGAGCACTGTTCCCGTATAAGCGATCAGCAGGGTTTCACCGATCAGCTTCAACCAGAACTTCCAGCCCCAGAACCATTCCGGCAGGTCGGTGAAGACATAGGCACCGTCATCCAGCCGCAGGAGCCGTGAAAAATAACTTCCGAACACGCCGATCTTGTCGAGCAGCATGACAAGATCGAAATGGATCCACCAGGCTGCAACAATGATGCAGAAGACCAGGACAGCCGCCGAGGCACTGGCGCGCAGGCGGCGGCGCGACACGGAGGCGCGATAGGACTGCAACAGAGGTTGAAGTTGGCGGTCAGGCAGATGCTGGATGGAAATACTCAATTCATGTGCCTTTTCGTGCCGTCACGTCGAAAGGGCCGGGCGGCGAACCGCCCGGCCGTCTCGGCTTCAGGACTTCTTGCGACGCAAGCTGTCGACGAATTTCACGAGATCAACGACCGGCTTCCAGTCTTCGGTCTTGGCAGGTGCCCAGCCTTCACGATCGAGCTTGCCGTCGTAGATCTTGTCGGCGGCAGCCTTGTCGCGCGAACGCACATTGAAGAAGGCGTCTGCGATCTTCGCCTTCAGGTCGGCCGGCATGTCGCTGGGAACAGCGAGCGGACCATTGAGGATCGGATCGGATTTCAGGATGATCCGGAAATCCTCATATTTCATCAGCGTGCCGTCGGCATTCTTGAGCATGCCCTTGGTGAGCATGCGCATCAGATAAGAATCGCTGTCATCCGTCCAGGCATTGGCGGCGACATCGACCGTGCCCTGGGCGAGCGCGAGAACCGCGTTCTCATGGCTGCCCGTGAAGACAACCTTGCCGAAATAGGCCTCAGGATTGATGCCCTTCTGGTCGAGCGTGAAACGCGGCACATTGTTGCCAGAGGTGGAGTTCGGATCGACGAGACCGAGGTTCTTGCCCTTCAGATCCTCGACGGAATGATAGGGGCTGTCCTTCTTCACATAGAAGACCGAGTAATAGCCCTTGGAGCCGTCAGCGTTCACATCAATGGCGAAAGCGTCGAGCTTGACGCCTGTGATCAGCGCGCGCGCGAACGAAGCCGAGCCATAGCTTGCAATGTGAATATTGCCGGCGCGCTGACCTTCGATGATAGCCGCATAATCATTGGCAACACGCAGCGTGACCTTCACGCCAAGCTGGCGCGTGAGATAGTCGGTGAGAGGCGTGTAGCGCTCGACGACGCCCGAGGCATTTTCAGCCGGGATGATGCCGAAGGTGAGTTCCGGATATTTTGCTTTCCAATCCTGCGCCTGCGCGCCAAGCGACGAGGCGGCAAGCAGAATGGCCGCACCAGCCAGCATGTTTCTGCGGTTGATCATGTCATGTCTCCGTGGATGAAAGGTCAGGCCGCGGCGGTCGCGGCTTTTCCGGGGTAGAACTCGCGGACATGTGCCGCTTCCATGACCTCGCCAGCCTCAAGGCCATAGAGCTCACGGGCGACGCTTTCGGTGAGGGCTGACGGCGCAGCGTCGAAGACGACCTTTCCCGCCGACATGCCAACCAGGCGATCACAATAGCTGCGCGCCAGATCAAGCGAATGGAGATTGCACAGCACCGTGATCCCGAAATGCTTGTTGATGCGCAGCAGCGCATCCATCACGGCCTTGGTGTTGCGCGGATCAAGCGAAGCGATCGGCTCATCCGCGAGAATGATGTCAGGCTCCTGCACCAGGGCACGACAGATCGCGACGCGTTGCTGCTGGCCGCCCGACAATTGATCGACGCGCTGGGCCGCCAGCCCCGCCATGTCGAATTGTTCAAGTGCCGTCAGCGCAATCGCCTTGTCAGTGTCGCTCCAGATATTGAGAAGCGAGCGCATATGCGAGGCATGCGCCAGACGGCCCGTCAGCACATTGGTCAGCACATCCATGCGCCCGACGAGGTTGAATTGCTGGAAGATCATCGCGCAGGATCGCCGCCACAAGCGCAGCTCGGCACCGCGCAGCGCGCTGACATCGCGGCCCTTGAACAGGATGCGCCCGGAGGTCGGATCAGACAGGCGGTTGATCATCCGCAACAAGGTTGACTTACCCGCGCCGGAGCGGCCGATGACGCCCACGAACGAGCCAGGCTCGATCTGAAGCGAGACATTGCGCACCGCAAAGGTGGTGCCAAACTGCTTGGAAATAGCTTCAATCTGCAACATGGACGCCCTCGTCTGTTGCGCGAACGTCTAGCGCCGATGCACGACACTTGCGTGACACACGCGCGATCCCTGCGGCCATATTCAAGTCAGACTGTGGGAAGGGCTGTCACGAAAATGTCTTGCAGGCCGCATAGCCGTGTTCGAACAAGGGGACATTGCATGCTGACCATCACTTCGGGATCCGTGCTCACGCCGCAAGGCTTCACCAACATGACCGTCGAGATTGCCGGTGGCGTCATCGCCGAAGCGCCCCACGGCGCGCGGACAATCGACGCCACCGGCCTGATGGTCCTGCCCGGACTTGTGGATATTCATGGCGACGCATTCGAGCGGCAAATCATGCCGCGTCCGGGTGTCGCCTTCGATCTGCGTATCGCGCTCGCCGACACAGACCGCCAACTTGTAGCCAATGGAATCACAACCGCCTGCCACGGCGTCACATCCTCTTGGGAACCGGGGCTGCGCGGCATCGAGACTGCGCGCGCACTGGTCGAGGCCATCGCGAATCTGCGCGGCAAAACCTCTTGCGACATGCGCTTTCACCTGCGCCATGAAATCTTCAATCTGGATGCCGTGGACGAGACCCTTGGCTGGATTGCTGATGGCATGGTCGATGCGCTGGCCTTCAACGACCACATGCGCGGCATTGTGCTGGGCCAGACCATCAAGGCCAGCAAGCTGAAAACCATGGTCGAGCGCTCTGGCCTGAGCGAGCCCGACTTTATGGCCGTGGTCGAACGCATTCTGGC
>CAIWVR010000277.1 GCA_903916165.1 uncultured Hyphomicrobiales bacterium
AAGAAATCCGCGCCGACCTTGTCCATCTTGTTCGCGAAAACGATGCGCGGAACCTTGTACTTGTCACCCTGACGCCAGACGGTTTCCGTCTGCGGCTCGACGCCCTGGTTGGAGTCGAGAACGCACACTGCGCCGTCAAGCACGCGCAAGCTACGCTCGACTTCAATCGTGAAGTCGACGTGGCCAGGCGTGTCGATAATGTTCAGGCGCTTGCCGTTCCAGATCGCCGTGGTGGCCGCGGAGGTGATCGTGATGCCACGCTCCTGCTCCTGCTCCATGAAGTCCATGGTCGCAGCGCCATCGTGCACTTCGCCAATCTTGTGCGACTTGCCGGTGTAATAGAGGATGCGCTCCGTCGTCGTCGTCTTGCCCGCATCAATGTGGGCCATGATGCCGAAGTTGCGATAGTCCTCAAGAGCGTATTGGCGTGCCATCTTCGATATCCTCTGCGCTGCCCGGGGCGGCGCTTTATTCTGTTACCAGCGGTAGTGCGAGAAGGCGCGGTTGGCCTCGGCCATGCGGTGCGTGTCTTCGCGCTTCTTGACCGCGTTGCCGCGGTTGTTGGCTGCATCCATCAGCTCCGAAGAGAGACGGTCAACCATCGTCTTGTCGTTGCGATCGCGAGCGGCCGAGATGATCCAGCGGATCGCGAGAGCCTGACGGCGCTCGGTGCGCACTTCAACGGGGACCTGGTAGGTCGCACCGCCGACGCGGCGAGACCGAACCTCGATCGCCGGGGCAACGTTTTCGAGCGCCTGCTTGAACACGGGCAGCGGGTCCGACTTCAGCTTGCCTTCGATGATCTCGAAAGCGCCGTAGACGATCTGCTCGGCCGACGACTTCTTGCCGTCGTACATGATGGAGTTCATGAACTTGGCAAGGACGATGTCGTGGAACTTGGCGTCCGGAATGACTTCACGCTTTTCAGCGCTGTGGCGGCGGGACATGTGTCTCTCCTCTTACTTCGGACGCTTCGCGCCGTACTTCGAACGGCGCTGCTTGCGATCCTTGACGCCCTGCGTGTCGAGCACGCCGCGCAGGATGTGGTAGCGCACGCCAGGAAGATCCTTGACGCGGCCGCCGCGGATCATGACCACGGAATGTTCCTGCAGGTTATGTCCCTCGCCGGGGATATAGCCGATGACTTCAAAGCCATTGGTCAGGCGCACCTTGGCAACCTTTCGAAGCGCCGAGTTCGGCTTCTTCGGGGTCGTGGTGTAAACGCGGGTGCACACGCCGCGCTTCTGCGGGCAAGCCTGCAAATGGCGAGCCTTCTCGCGGTAAGTCTTCTGTTGCCGCGGCTTGCGGATCAACTGGCTGATCGTCGGCATCCTTCGCCCTTCTGAAAGCGAGCAATTGGACCAAATGGCGGAGAAGAAGGGCGATTCCATTTCGCCGGATCTTCTTTTCGCGTCTTTCCGACCAGCTTGAGGTCGAACTGACGCGCAAAACGAAATCGCGCCTTCAGCTCATGGTGAGCTTTGGGCGCTGCGACTGCAGAGGATCACGGCCTGAACCGCGATCATGCCTCAGATTCAGGGCCTTGAGCCCATATGACGTCTAAGTTCGCATGTAAGGACAACAGCGTTTATGCCTCTTGGGTCTGGGACGTGGCGTCCGTGGACATGAAGGCATACGGCCTGATGAAGTGGGCGGAACATAGTCGCGGGTCCGGGCCCCGTCAACCCCCGAAAAATTGAAAAAAACAGCTGATAAGACTCGGGTTTTTGGCGCGGGGGACAAGCCCGCACAATCCTGTTCTCAAGATCACGCAACGGCAGCCAAAGATGGCACTTCTTCAATTATTATCAATAACTTAAGAAGTTGAAAGGGATTTCCTGCCGCACCCGTCACCCGTCGCGCATGCAGTTTGCATGAGCTGCGCCCGGGGCGCGGGATGGTGACCGGGTCCGGCAGATCGGCGTCAGACAGCGCGCCCGCGATCCAGTCCTGGAGACAAAGGGTTGATTCTGCAGTGCCACCGAAAAGATGGTCATGTTCGAGTCGCAGCTCGATGCCGAACAGGTTCCGGGCGGGAGTGCCGGCATGCAGCACGAGGCCCCGGGCGTCGATCAGGACCGCGGCCACGCCCGCCAGCTCGAAGGCGTCCGCCATCCCGCGCGCATGGGCACCCGCCAGCAGCGGCTGGAGGGGATCATCCACCCCCGTACAGGCCTGCGCGACGGCTGCCCTGCCCCCGGCGCGCGTCTGACCATTTATTGTTTCGGCTGAGGTCGATGCCTCGAATGACATGTGATGCCCCTGTGTCGATTCTCTAACGCGCGAGGCCGGGTTTGGTTTGCGGCCCCTGAAGATTTTTCGTCATTTCTGATGTCGAGACCTGCGGTCGTGAGTCGCTCGGCCGCCCATGGGAAGGGTCAAGCAGTCCGCGGGCGGAAGTTGGGCTTGATTTTGGCAGCGATGTGGCTTCCGCGCCCCCTTCTCTGTCACGTGGCGCTGGCCTGAAGCTGGCTTCTGGCTTCGGCGGGCGGGGGCTGCGCATGTGTGAAACACAAAAAAGGCCGCCCCGAAGGGCGGCCCTGGTTCGTTGCACTGCGCGCCGACTATTCGGCGGCGGCGGGCGGCAGCTGCGGGGCCGGAGCCTGCGAGGCCTGCGCCTTCTGGGCGAGGATCATCTCATCGCGCATCGTGGCGACACGACGCAGCTTCGACATGGCCGCACCCGTGCCCGCCGGGATCAGGCGGCCGACGATAACATTCTCCTTGAGGCCTTCGAGCGTATCCACCTTGCCATTGACGGCGGCTTCGGTGAGGACGCGCGTGGTCTCCTGGAAGGACGCGGCGGAGATGAACGAGCGGGTCTGCAAGCTGGCCTTGGTGATGCCCAGCAGGACCGGCGTGCCGGTCGCAGGCCTGCCGCCATTGGCCAGAACCTTTTCGTTCGCCTCTTCCATTTCAACCTTGTCGACCTGTTCGTTGGCCAGGAAGTCCGTATCGCCCGGATCGACGATATCGACCTTCTGGAGCATCTGGCGAACAATCACTTCAATGTGCTTGTCGTTGATGTTCACGCCCTGCAGTCGATAGACCTCCTGGATTTCATTGACGAGGTAAGCAGCAAGCTCCTCCACGCCCTTGATGGCCAGAATGTCATGCGGTGCCGGATTGCCGTCGACGATATAATCGCCCTTCTCCACGACGTCGCCGTCCTGCAGATGGATGTGCTTGCCCTTGGGGATGAGATATTCGATCTCGTCCGCGCCTTCTTCATTCGGGCGGATCGAGATCCGCTGCTTGTTCTTGTAGTCGCGGCCGAAGTGAACCGTGCCGGAGGCTTCCGCGATGATCGCATGGTCCTTCGGGCGGCGGGCTTCGAACAATTCTGCGACGCGCGGCAGACCGCCGGTGATGTCGCGGGTCTTGGCCGATTCCATCGAGATACGCGCGACAATGTCGCCCGCCTTGATGACCGAACCCGGATCGAAGGTGACGATCGACTCGACCGGCAGCGTGTAGCGGGCTTCACCGCCACGCGCGAGCTTGGCGATCTTGCCATCGGCATCCTTGATGATGATCGCCGGGCGCAGGCTCGCCGAACGCTGGTTGAGGCGCCAGTCGGTGACAACGCGCTTGGCGATGCCGGTCGATTCGTCGATGGCTTCCGACATTGACTGGTTCTCGACCAGATCCTCGAAGGCCACAATGCCGTCGACTTCCGTCATGATCGGGCGGGTGTAGGGGTCCCACTCAGCCAGACGCTGGCCGCGCTTGACCTTGTCGCCCTCTTCCGCCTTCAGACGCGAGCCATATTGCACGCGGTGAACCGCGCGTTCCACGCCATCCGAACCGACAATGACGATGGCGACATTGCGCGCCATGACCATGAGGTCGCCTTCAGAATTGCGCGCAAGAGCGGGATTGCGGATCCTGACCGTCCCGTCGAAATTCGACTCGATGAACGACTGGTCGGCGATCTGCGCCGCGCCGCCGATGTGGAAGGTACGCATGGTGAGCTGCGTACCGGGTTCCCCGATCGACTGCGCCGCAATGACGCCAACCGCCTCGCCCATGTTGACGGGCGTGCCGCGCGCGAGATCGCGTCCATAGCAGGTGCCGCAAACGCCGTTTTCGGCCTCGCAGGTCAGCACGGAACGGATCTTCACTTCCTGGATGCCGGCCGCATTGATGCGGTCGATATGCCATTCCTGGATCATCTCGCCGGCAGCGACAATCAGCGTGCCATCGACTTCCGTCAGATCCTCCGCCGTGGTGCGGCCGAGAATGCGGATGGCGAGCGAGGCGACAACCTGACCGGCGTCGATGATGGCGCGCATCGAAATGCCGCCCTGCGAGCCGCAATCCACAACGGTGATGATCGAATCCTGCGCGACGTCGACGAGACGGCGCGTGAGGTAACCCGAATTCGCCGTCTTCAGCGCGGTGTCGGCGAGACCCTTGCGGGCGCCATGGGTCGAGTTGAAATATTCAAGAACGGTCAGACCTTCCTTGAAGTTCGAGATGATCGGCGTCTCGATGATCTCACCCGACGGCTTGGCCATCAGGCCGCGCATGGCGGCGAGCTGCTTCATCTGGGCCGGCGAGCCACGCGCGCCAGAATGGGCCATCATGTAGATGGAGTTGATCGGCAGATCCTTGCCGCTGGCATCCTTCTTCACGGTGGAAATGCGGATCATCATTTCTTCGGCGAGCTTGTCTGTGCACTTGGCCCAGGCATCGACCACCTTGTTGTATTTCTCGCCCTGCGTGATCAGGCCGTCATTGTACTGCTGCTCGTATTCCTTCGCGAGAAGGCGCGTCTCGTCGACGATGCGCGTCTTCGTTTCCGGCACGACCATGTCGTCCTTGCCGAAGGAAATGCCGGCCTTGAACGCCTCGCGGAAGCCCAGCGCCATGATGCGATCGCAGAAGATGACCGTCTCCTTCTGACCGCAGTTGCGGTAGACGGTGTCGATCATGTTCGAGATTTCTTTCTTCGTCATGAGCTTGTTCACGACGTCGAAGGGCACCTTGTTGTGGTCCGGCAGCAGCTGGCCAAGAATCATACGACCCGGTGTCGTGTCGAAGATTTTCGACACGCGATTGCCGTTGTCATCATAGGTCCAGGCGCGGCCCTTGATCTTGGTGTGCAGCGTGATCGCCTTGTTGTGCAGGGCGTGCTCGATCTCGGACTGGCTGGAGAAAGCCATGCCCTGACCGATATCACCATCGCGCATCAGCGACACGTAATAGAGGCCCAGAACAATATCCTGCGAGGGCACAATGATCGGCTGACCATTGGCGGGATGCAGGATGTTGTTCGTCGACATCATCAGCACGCGCGCTTCCAACTGCGCTTCAAGCGACAGCGGAACGTGCACGGCCATCTGGTCGCCGTCGAAGTCGGCGTTGAAGGCG
>CAIWVR010000278.1 GCA_903916165.1 uncultured Hyphomicrobiales bacterium
AGAGGACGTCGGTGAGGCGGCTTTCGTAGGAACGGGCGCTGTCGGCGAGCCTCGACTCAAAGGCGCGTTGCGAGTCCTGCGCCTGCGACTGGAGGCGTTCCACCGCGCGCGCGACTTGTTCACCGATCTGGCCGATCGCTTCGGCGGTGCGCCGTTCGCTTTCCCGCACGCGCTCGTCGAGCCGATCAGCGAGGCGGTCGACTTCCGTGTTGTCGAGCGGACGCGCCTCGAGTGCGGTTTCGTTGATGCGCTCGCCAAGGCGCTGGATGCTTTCGTCATGGCGGCGCTGCAGGCGCTCGGCAACCAGTGACACCTGTTCGCCGACAGCGTCGATCGCGCCTGCGCTGCGCTTTTCGAGCGCTTGCAGCTTGTCGTCCACCACGGTGTTGAGGCGGCCGATGTCTGTGCGGGTGGTGGTTTCGACCGCGCCAAGACGGGCGTCTATCGTATTGGCGAGGTTGGCGATCTCGCGCCGCACATCATCGATGGATTTCTGGTCGCCCCGCAATTCAACGGCGCGGAGGCGTTCGTCGACGGCGCGCGAGAGCCGATCGACTTGTGCGCTCATTGCTTCGATAGCGTCGGCTTGCCGGGCCTCGGATACCTGCACCTGTTCCTGGATCTGGCGGATCGAGCGTTCAATGCGCTCGGCCTTTTCCGGATTGTTGGAGCGGGCGGCTTCTTCTAGGCGACGTTCCATGTCCGCGCGCAGGGCGTTCATGGGGCGGGTCATGTCTTCCGCAAAACTGTCGAGACGTTTCTGGAACAGCTGCTGGAGGTTGGCCATGTCGTCTTCGGAACGGCCGCTGCGCTGGATGCGGTCGTCGATCTCGTTGACCGCACGCTCAAGTACGTTGACGGCGGTGTCGGTCTTGCGTTCGGTCCGGTTGACCCGATCGGTGATCCGGCTGACCGCCTCGGTCAGCGTGCTCATCGCATCGCGGGTCTTTTCCTCAATGGCGTCGACGCGCTCGATGACTTCCTTCGACATCGCACGCGAGCGCGTGAGGTTGGACTCGAGCGCGCGTTCCATCCGCCAGGTCGTGTCGCCAACGGCGCGGTCGGCCTTGGTCTCGAACAGTTCGAAGCGCGATGCGGCGTCGGCGATTTTGGCGATGCCGGCCTCGATGCGGCGCTCAGCGGACGAGACCTTTTCCTCAATCTGGTCGATGCGGTCGACGACCCCTGCCGAGTTGGTCCGCACCGCGTTGGCGACGACCTGGTCGACGGACTTGGCGACATCGTCCACGCGCGAGGCGACCTGGCCGACTTTCTCGTCGAACAAGGTGCGGAACTGGTGTTGCTCACGTTCGGAGTCGCTCAGGCGTTCCTGCAGCGTATCCGACAGGCGGCCAAGCGAGGTCTCGAGCGCCTTCATACCGTCGAGGGAGGCGCTGCTGCGATTCTCGGATTCGAGGGTGTCGATGCGGGTGCGAAGGGCCGTCTGGGTCGATTCGATCTCACCCATGGCGCGGGTGACGCGCTCCAGAGCCATGAGCTGGGCTTTGCCCGAAGCGTCGACCTTGCCCA
>CAIWVR010000279.1 GCA_903916165.1 uncultured Hyphomicrobiales bacterium
CAATTGCGAGATCCCGAAATGATCGATCAGCATTTTCTGTCCGCGCACCATGTCGCGGATGGTGACCATCGGCATGTCGAGGCCATAGGGCTTGCCGGTTGCCGGATTGGTCGAGGCCGGCCCCGTCGTGCCAAGGCAGCCTCCCAGAACATTGGAGCAGATGACGAAAAAGCGGTCCGTGTCGACCGGCTTGCCGGGGCCGACCATGGTTTCCCACCACCCCGACTTTCCCGTCAGCGGATGGATATTGGCGACATGCTGGTCGCCGGTGAGCGCGTGGCACACCAGAATGGCGTTGCTCCTGTCGGCGTTCAGCGTGCCATAGGTCTGGTAGGCGATGGTCAGCGGCGAGAGGCTGACGCCTGAATCCATCACCAGCGGTTGATCGGCCGGGAGGCGCAGGACAGAACTGTGCGGGGCGTCGGCCTCCTGCCACGCGGCGTGACCTGCCCTGAGAGGTTCGATCTCCGACACAGACCCGGCTCCATACTCTGCGTCCGGTTTTTCGAACGGCGCGTTCGGTGTCTAGGAGCGGCTCCGGGGCAAGTCAAGTTTGGACGGGCGCGGTTTCCTTTGCATTGGGGCCCGGCCGACATTAAGACAGGCGCTCGCAACAAGCTTCAGAGCGAGACATCCTCGTGGCCGCCATGTCTGACGCCGACCGGGATCCCCTGGCCATCCTCGGCGAACTTCGCATCGAGATCGACCGGATCGACACGGATGTGCACCGGTTGTTGATGTCGCGTGGGGAAATCATCGACCGCCTCATCGCGGTCAAGGCCCGTCAGGGCGGCGGGTCCGCCTTTCGCCCCGGTCGCGAGGCCGAGATGATGCGCAGGCTTGCCGAGCGTCACACGGGGCTGCTGCCGCTCGACACGGTTGAAAGCATCTGGCGGATCATCATCGCCACCTTCACTTATGTTCAGTCGAATTACAGCGTTCACGCCGACATTTCCGGGGGCGATGCCGCCATGCGGGATGCCGAGCGGTTCCATTTCGGCTTTACGGTTCCCTACATCCCGCATCACGGGGCAGCCGGTGTCATCGACGCGGTGGCGCGATCCTCCGGTGACCTTGGCATGTTCAGGGTCGATGGCGGCGTCGCCACGGGCCCGTGGTGGACGCGCCTGGTCCAGCCTGACGCGCCCAAGATCATTGCGCGCCTGCCGTTCGTCGAACGGCCCGACCATCCCGCCGGCATGCCGGTTTTCGTGATCGCCAAGCCGCTCGCCGATGCGGCGGCGCGTGAGATCGTGCTGTGGTCGATCCAGTTGGAACGGTGGCGTGATGCCTTGCCATCCGCCCTGGCCGGAATCAGTGGCGACATCATCGGGAATGCGGCCGGTCAGAACGGGCTTTCCGTCCTGGCGGCCATTCCGGCTGCCGCACACGAGACGGCCATTCGCGCGGCACTTGACCAAGCAGGCGCGTCAGGTGCCCCGATCCACGAGGTCGGCAGCCATGCAGCGCGGTTCACCTATCATGGTTAGCATTCAGGCCACGCGCGTTTCAACGCGGCCCTCGACCCAGGAAACAGCATGACGTCCTCATCCACTCCTGACCGCCCGGTTCCACGTCCTGGCATTCTGGCGATCGAGCCCTATGTGCCTGGCAAGAGCGGGGCTCCCGGGCTTGCCAAGATTTACAAGCTGTCGTCCAACGAGACGCCGCTCGGGCCCTCGCCGCAGGCGGTTGCAGCTCTTGGGCAGGCCGCCGGCAAGCTCGAGCTCTATCCGGATGGCTCTGTGTCGCGATTGCGGGCGGCGCTTGGCGCAGCCTTCGGCCTCGATGCCAACCGCATCGTTTGCGGCAACGGCTCGGATGACCTGCTGCATCTTCTCGCCATGGCCTATGTCGGCCCCGGTGACGAAGGAATCCTCACGGAGCATGGCTTTGCGGTCTACAAGATCGCCATCCTCGCTTCCGGAGGCACGCCCGTCATCGCGCGCGAGACGAAGCTGACAGCCGATGTCGACGCCATTCTGGCCTGTGTGACGGACAGGACGCGCATCGTCTACATTGCCAATCCGAACAATCCGACTGGCACATTCCTGCCTGCCAGCGAGATCGCGCGCTTGCATGCGGCCCTGCCGAAGAACGTCCTGCTCGTTCTCGACGGTGCCTATTCCGAATATGTCCGCCGGCCGGATTATTCGGATGGCACCGACATGGTCAGGGCCCATAACAATGTCGTCATGACGCGCACATTCTCCAAGATCTTCGGGCTCGCCAGCCTGCGTCTGGGCTGGTGCTATGCGCCAGCCGAGGTCTGCGATGCGCTGAACCGGATTCGCGGACCCTTCAATGTGAATGGCGGTGCACTGGAAGCCGGCATTGCGTCGCTGGCGGATGTCGCGCATCTCGAAAAAGCCGTGGCTCATAATGATCGCTGGCTGGCCTGGCTGACCGCGGAGCTGCGTGCGCTCGACCTTCAGGTGACTCCGAGCGTCGCCAATTTCGTGTTGATTCATTTTCCGCCGGCGTCTGGCCTCAGCGCCGCCGCCGCGGATGATTTTCTGACGCGGCGTGGCCTCATCCTGCGCGGCGTCGGCTCCTACGGCTTGCCTGATGCCCTGCGCCTGACGGTGGGTTCGGAAGACGCCAACCGGCTCGTCGTCGACGGCTTGCGCGACTATCTGAAAGTGGCCCGCAATGGGTGATCGCTTCGCCGCTCCCTTGCAGGATCCGCTGTTTGCGCAGCTGACGATTGTCGGCGTCGGCCTGATCGGCTCGTCGCTGTTGCGCGTTGCGCGCCAGCGCAATCTCGCGACACGCCTCGTCGCCGTGGATGCGTCAGACGCGGTCTGCGCGCGTGTGCGCGAGATCGGCATGGCTGACGAGGTGACGTCCGATGCCCGCGAGGGTGTGCGGGGCGCGGATCTGGTGATCCTCTGCACGCCTGTCGCCGCCATCGAGATCGTCGCGCGCGATGTCGCTCACCATCTTGCCCCCGGCGTGATCCTGTCCGACGTCGGATCGGTGAAAGGCGCCGTGGTCGCCGGCATCCAGCCGCATCTGCCCGACAGTGTTCACTTCATTCCGGCGCATCCAGTCGCTGGCACGGAATATTCAGGCCCCGACTCAGGGTTCTCGACATTGTTTGTGGATCGCTGGTGCATCCTGACGCCGCCGGAGGGGACCGACGCGGGTGCCATCCAAAAATTGCAGGCGTTCTGGAGCGAGGCGGGGTCGAATGTCGAGATCATGACGCCTTCGCATCATGATCTTGTGCTCGCGATCACAAGCCACGTGCCGCATCTGATCGCCTATAATATCGTCGGGACGGCAGCCGATCTCGAAGAAGTCACGCAATCCGAGGTGATCAAATTTTCGGCGGGCGGGTTTCGCGATTTCACGCGCATTGCAGCCTCTGATCCCACCATGTGG
>CAIWVR010000280.1 GCA_903916165.1 uncultured Hyphomicrobiales bacterium
CAGATGGCGCGGCTCTATGCGCGCCACATGCCCCGCTTCCTGCCCGGCAAGCCGACAATCGTGGTGCAGAACATGCCCGGTGCGGGCAGCCTCGTCGCCACCACCCACCTGGCCAATACCGCCGTGCGCGACGGGACCGTGCTCGGCGTGGTCGGCGGCGGCACGGTCTGGGAATCGATTCTGGGCAATCCGCAGGCCCGCTACGACCCCAAGACCTTCAACTGGATCGGCGGCAAGTCGCGCGACAACATCACCTGCCTTGTCTGGCACACGTCGCCGATCCGCACGATTGCCGATGCAATGGCCAGCGAAGTGATCGTCGGTGCCACCGGGCCGGGCTCGCGCACCATGACCTTCCCGAAGGCCCTGAATGATCTTGTGGGCACGAAATTCAAGATCGTCGCCGGCTACCCCGGCGGCAACGAAATCACCATGGCGCTCGAAAAGGGCGAGGTTGGCGGCTATTGCGGCTGGGCGCTCGGCTCGCTGAAGCAGCGCGCCCCACAATGGTATGACGAGAAGAAGGTGCGCTTCCTCGTCCAGTTCGCGAGCGCGCGCGACAAGGATCTGCAGGATGTGCCGCTCGCGGTGGATTTGGCAAAGACGCCCGCGCACCGGGACATTATGGAATTTCTGACATCGGACGCTGTGCTCGCCTGGACGCTGCTGGCACCGCCCGGCGTGCCGGGCGAACGTGTCGCCTTGCTGCGCCAGGCCTTCGAGGCGATGCTGCGCGATCCCGCCGTGCTGGCAGAGGCCGAGCGCGAGAAGCTGGAAATCGACCCGGTGCCGGGCACTGAATTGCAGGCGCTCGTCGAGCGGCTTGCACGCACGCCGCCCACGACACTGGAGGCGATCAAGCAGATCAATGGCGGCAAATGATCAGCCGCGGGGCGTAAAACTTTCGGCGTCGGCAAGCTCCCATGCGCGCCTGAACCGCTTGTCCTGCGTGCCAGAGATGAGTTCGCCAGGTGCCAGACGCGGATAGAGATCGGCCAGTGTGACAACCTCGCTTTGCGAAATGCGACGCGAAATAAAGCTGCCGTGGAACCCGCCTGGATGGTCGAGGCCTGCGGCCGCCGTCAGTTCGGCCAGCGCCTCAATGGTGGCATGGTGGTAATTGGCGACACGCTGCGCCTTGTCGGGCACCACCAGCGCACGCTGGCGCAAGGGATCCTGCGTCGCCACGCCCGTCGGGCATGTGTCGGTGTGGCAGGACATCGACTGGATGCAGCCGAGCGCGAACATGAAACCGCGCGCGGAATTGCACCAATCGGCACCCAGCGCCAAGGCGCGGGCAATGTCGAAGGCGGTCGCGATCTTGCCGCTGGCACCAATCCTGATCTTCTCGCGGGCGTTAATGCCAATGAGCGCATTGTTCACGAAGCTAAGGCCTTCGCGCAAGGGCTGGCCAATATGGTCCAGAAATTCCAGCGGTGCCGCCCCCGTGCCGCCCTCCTTGCCGTCCACGACAATGAAATCCGGATAGATGCCAGTGGCGACCATCGCCTTGCAGATGGCCAGAAACTCCCACTCGTGTCCGACGCATAATTTGAAGCCGACAGGTTTGCCGGCCGACAGGCGGCGCAGTTCGCCGATGAAACCCATCAGGCCGGTCGGTGTCGAGAAGGCCGGATGTCTTGACGGGGAAATGCAATCCTCGCCGACGGCGACGCCGCGCGTCGCGGCGATCTCGTTGGAGACTTTCACGCCAGGCAAGACGCCGCCGTGTCCAGGCTTGGCTCCCTGGCTCAGTTTCAACTCGATCATGCGGATCTGTGGATCGGCGGCCGTCTGCGCAAATCGTTCGGGCGAAAACGTCCCGTCTGGGTGCCGCGCCCCAAAATAGCCGGAGCCCAATTCCCAGATAATGTCGCCGCCGCCGGCGCGATGATAGGGGCTGAAGCCGCCCTCGCCGGTGTCATGGGCAAAGCGGCCCTTGCGCGCCCCCTCGTTCAACGCGTGAATGGCGTTGGCGCTCAGCGCCCCGAAGCTCATCGCGGAAATGTTAAAGATCGAAGCCTCGTAGGGCTGCATGCAGTCAGGCCCGCCAATGCGCACACGGAAGGCCAGCGGCTCCACCGGCTTTGGTGCCAGTGAATGGTTCAGCCATTCAAACCCGTCCGCATAGACGTCACAGGCTGTGCCGAAGGGCCGCTTGTCGAGTTGCATTTTGGCGCGCTGGTAGACGATCGCACGTTTGTCACGGCTGAACGGCAAGCCGTTTTTTTCATCTTCGAAGAAATATTGCCGCATCTCGGGCCTGATCGACTCGAGGAGAAAGCGAAGGTGCCCGGAGACAGGATAATTGCGCAGAACCGCGTGTCTGGTCTGGCCGAGATCGTGC
>CAIWVR010000281.1 GCA_903916165.1 uncultured Hyphomicrobiales bacterium
ATCGCGCCAAACAGCGCCGCCGCCTCAGGATCGCGCCACGCCAGAGTGGCAAAGAGGACCGTGCCGATGGTCGCCGTGCCCAGCGAAGCGCCCACCGAGCGCGACAATTGCACGGAGCTGGCCGCCTGCCCCAGCGCGCGCGGTCCCGCCGCCGTCTGCACGGTCACCTGCGCGACGCCCATCACAGACCCCATGGTCAGCGAATTGACGACCAGCAGCAGGGAGAGCTGGCGGATGCTGAGGTCATTGGCATAGAGCGCGAAGACCACGAGCGTCACCGTGGTGATCATCAGCCCGATGGAGGGGAAGATCATCGTCTTGCCGGTGCGCGTGACGATGCGCCCCGTGATCACCGAGCCGATGCCAATGCCCGCAGTGACCGAGAGCAGAATGAAGGAAATGTCGCCCGCCGACGCCTGCCGCACGGCGCGCAGGTAGATCGGCATGAAGGACACCAGCGAGACCAGCGTCGCACCATGGCAGACCGCCATCAGATCGGCCCGCCAGATCGCCGACTGGCGCAGCAGGCGCACCGGCAGCAGCGGCGTCTCGATGCGCCATTCCTGCCGCATCAGCAGGACGAAGCTGATGGCGGCGAAGCCGAGCATGCCAAGGATCAGCGGGGTGCGCGCCGCATCAAAGGCACGGATCTGGTCGAGCGCGAGCAGCAGCGGCACGACGACGCCGATGAAGAAAATCAGGCCCTGAAAATCAAAATGCCAGCCGGCCTGCCGGTTGCCGGGCCGCGCCTGCAGCCGCAGCGTCAGCAGCAGCGCAACAATTCCGGTGGGCACATTCATGAGAAACACCGCACGCCAGCCGAAAAGGTCGGTCATGAAGGCGCCCGCCACAGGGCCGAAAGCCGAGGCGGTCACAGCAATGCCTGCCAGATAGCCCTGGAACTGGCCGCGCTGGCGTGGCGGCACCGCCTCGCCGATCAACGCCTGCGACAGCGCCATGAGCCCGCCGCCGCCCAGACCCTGAATGAAACGCGTCAAGGCCAGCACAGGCAAGGAAGGCGCGAAAGCGCTGAGGATGGACGCGAAAATGTAAAAGCCCAGCGCCACGAACATCAGGCGCCGGCGCCCGAACATGTCGCCCAGATAGCCATAGACGGGCGCGGCAATGGTGACGGCAACAAGATAGCCCACCACGGCCCAGGACACGCGCTCGACATCGCCCAGCGCACCGGCAATGGCCGGCAGGGCACTGGCGACGATGGTCTGGTCGCTCATGCCCATGAACATCGGCAGCATGATCGAGGGGAAGACCGTGAAAAAGAGCCGCTTGGTGCTCGGCGCCGTCTCGGGCGGCGGGGCCTGTTCGGGCGATAGATCGGAGCCGGCGCCGCTGGTCACGTCTGGCCTTTCGGGTGGGGAATCAGGAACGCCCGCCGCAGGGCAGGAGCTATGCCAGACATAGGGCGGAAGATCCGCCCCGCCAACCTCAAAGCGTTGCCAGTCAGGCTGCAGCACCACGTCATGGTGCCGCACGCGCTGGCCTGCCCTCAGTCCGGGGCGGGCAAGGCCAGCCTGTGTTCGAGGGCGGCGATCCTGTCGGCAAAGGCCAGTTTCGACTCGCGCTCGATCTCGCGATAATGGCTGACCAGCAGGCGGCCGAAGTCCGTCAGCCTCGCATGGCCACCGCCCTTGCCGCCCAGCTGCTTGGCCAGCACCGGCGTCGTGAACATGCGATTGACCTCGTCAGCGAGCAGCCACGCACGGCGATAGGACATGTCCATCGCCCGCGCCGCGGACGAGATCGAGCCATGGACCTCAACCATTTCCAGCAGGCGCACCTTGCCGTGACCGAGATGCCGGCCATCGTCGAAATCGATGCGGATGGTGACGCGCGTCACCTTTTCTCGCGTCCAGCCACGGGTTTGCTCGCCGCATTGGGGCAAACGTCCGGCTTGATGTCGACGATCGGCGTGCCATCGACGCAATCGAGCCCGCGCACCACGAGCCGGTCAGGATGAACCTCCACAAGCTGCACGACCGACGAGGCGATCGGATTGGGGCGGACCGGCGAGCGCAGGCTGAACGTGCCCGGCGAGGTCGTCGAGCCATGCGGTGCCTGCGTCGCGAGATCGCGCTGCGCCCGGTGCATCCAGTAGAGCACCTGCAGGAAGCCATGGCGCTCGATGCCCGCGAGCGCGGGCCGGAACGCTGCGTCAATCTCCAGCGTGCAGAGCGGTCCGTCATGGGGATCGCCGGCGCGCGGACAATCGCGCCGCTCGGCCCAGGGCGTGCGGACGCGGCCGAGAAAATAGATCTGTGCATCAGTCTGCGCGGGCAGGACAACGCATGTCTCGCCCGGGCGCATTTCTGTGCGATCCGCTGTGGTATTGGTCATTGAGGCCTCTCTGGCGGCAATCTTAGCCAAGCCGACGCCTTTGTCGAACCCCGTGCCGGGCGCGCGCATGGCACCGCACTTGCTACCACTAAAGGATAAGGCTTGCGGCGACCTCCGGGGCTCGCCTAACATCAACCGAATGACACAACAGAAAAAGGGTGCGACATGGTCGATGCGTTCGAAGATCACTGCTGGCAGGATCTGATCCCGGCCGACGTCCTCGATCTCTACAAACACTACAAGCGCGACCTCTACATCGGCCCGAGCACGGCGCTTCTTGTCATTGATCTCTACGAACTGGCCTATCAGGGTGGCCCCAATCCCGTCTCCGAAGTGGCGAAGGAATTCCCCTCGTCCTGCGGCGTGAATGCCTGGAACGCCATCGAGCCGACCAAGCGCCTGTTTGCGGCGGCGCGCGCCGCCGGGCTCCCCATTTTCTACACCACGGGCGACACGCGCGAAGGCTCCAAACCCGGCGCGATCAAGGCAACCAACCGGCGCGGCGCGAAGGATGCCGCCAATGCCTATGACATTCGCCCCGAATGGGCCCCCCAGGCCGGCGACGTCGTCATCACCAAGCAGCGCGCCAGCGGCTTCTACGGCACGCCCCTCCTCGCCCATCTCACGCAATTGCGGATCGACACAGTCATCGTCATCGGCGAGAGCACGTCGGGCTGCGTGCGCGCCTCCACGGTCGATGGCTTCTCGAACGGCTTCCACATGGTGATGGTGGAAGAATGCTGCTTCGACCGCAGCGCGATTTCGCACAAGGTGAACCTGTTCGACCTGCACCACAAATATGCGGATGTGATGAAGGTGGCCGATGTCGTTGCCGAACTTGGGCGACGCCAGCTGAAGGGAGCAGCGGAATGAAGCCCCGTTCCTATGCTCCCTATGCCTGGTCGCCGATCATCCGGCGTCCGAAATTTTCCTGGCCGAACGGCGCGAAGATTGCGGTGTGGCTGATCCCCAACATCGAATATTTCGCGCTGAACGAGCAGATCCCGGCCTCCGCCGGGGGCGGCGGCAAGGCACCCGACGTGCCCAACTGGTCGGTGCGCGACTATGGCAATCGCGTCGGCGTGTTCCGCATGATGGAGACGATGGACCGCTATGGTGCGCGCGGCACGGTGGCGCTCAATTCCGATCTCTGCCGCATGCATCCCGAGATCATCGAGGAATGTATGGCGCGCAAATGGGAGCTGATGGGCCACAATGAATCCAACACGCGCCGCCTGAATGAAATCCCCCCCGAGGAGGAAAAGGGCGTGATCGCGCGCACAATCGCCGAGATCGAACGCGCGTCCGGCGTCAGGCCGAAGGGCTGGCTGGGCTCGGGCCTGCAGGAAACCTGGAACAGTCTCGACTATCTCGCCGACGCCGGCCTCGACTATGTCGCCGACTGGGTGAGCGACGACCAGCCCGTCGTCATGACGCTCGACGACGGCCGCACGATCATGTCGATCCCCTATTCCTACGAGCTCAATGACAAGCCGGCGTTCGAGAAGAAGAACCGCACGCCGGAAGAATTCACCGACATGATCAAGCGCCAGTTCGACGTGCTCTATCGCGAGAGCGACACGCAGGCGCGCGTCATGGCGATTGCGCTGCATCCCTACATCACTGGCGTTCCCCACCGCATCGGCGCGCTCGACAAGGGTCTCGACTATATCTGCAAGCACGAGGGCGTGTGGCTCGCGACCGGCGCGGAAATCGCCGCCGCGGGACGCCAGGCGCTCGGGGCCTGAGGAGGCGACATGGCCGATACCGCATTGACCGAGGCTGAAACGACACCGCGTTTCGGCACCTCTTTCGCATCCGGCCTCAAGGCACGCGCCTGGGGGCTGGGGTCTGTTTTCGGCGGGCTGCTGATCTGGGAGCTCATCAGCCGATTTGTCGTTGGCAACAAGCTCTTTCTCGCGGCCCCGTCGCAGGTCGTGGTGGCATTCATCGAGCTCACCCGCAGCGGCGAACTGTCCAAACATATCTACATCAGCGGACTTGAATTCCTGCTGGGCTACAGCGTCGCCTGCATTCTGGGCATTCTGCTCGGACTCGCCATGGCGCAATCGACATCCGCCAAACAGGCCCTGCAACCGTGGGTGTCTGGCCTCTACGCCACGCCGACCGTCGCGCTGGCGCCCTTGTTCATCCTGTGGTTTGGCATCGGCATCATGTCGAAAGTGGTCGTGGTTGCCGTGCTGGTCATCTTTCCGGTCGTCATCAACACGGAAGCGGGGCTGCGCACCACCAGTCCGCAACTCATCGAGACGGTGCGCAGTTTTGGGGCCAGTGCGCGGCAGATCTTCTTCAAGGTATCGCTGCCCTCCGCGCTTCCCTTCATCTTCGCGGGGCTGAAGCTCGGCATCGGACGCGGGCTGATCGGCGTCGTTGTCGCCGAATTGTTCGGCTCGCGGGCGGGTCTCGGTCAACTCATCAGCCAGTCGGCGGAGACGTTCAACATGCCGGCGCTGTTTGCCGGCGTGACGATCCTCGCTGCCGCAGGCATCGCCATGACGAGCGGCTTCGGTTGGCTCGAACGCAAGCTTATCCCGTGGAGGGAATGACATGACGGACGCGCCGGTCAAACTCGCTGTCGACCAGCTGACGAAGAAATTTGGCTCGCTCGAAGTGCTGCTCAGTATTTCAGCGGAGATCGGTCGTGGGGAATTCGTGTCCATTGTCGGCCCGTCGGGCTGCGGCAAAACGACCTTCCTGCGCATCGTCGGCGGCCTGGAGAAAGCCAACAGCGGCGAGGTCCGTCTCGACGGGCGCGTGCTCGACGGGCCGGGCTCCGACCGTGGCTTCGTGTTCCAGCAGGACAATCTCCTGCCCTGGCGCACGATTCTCGCCAACACCGAAATCGGCCCGGAGATCGGCGGCTATCGCAATGCCGAACAGCGCAAGAAAACGATGCAGCTTTTGAAGCTCGTCGGGCTCGCCGGATTCGAGAATTATTATCCCCGCCAGCTCTCGGGCGGCATGCGCCAGCGCGTCAATCTCGCCCGTGCGCTCGCAGTCGATCCTGACCTGCTCCTGATGGACGAGCCTTTCTCCGCGCTGGACGCACAAACGCGCGAGATCATGCAGACCGAATTGCTGCGGATCTGGGAAGAGGGCCGCAAGACGGTGCTCTTCGTCACCCACCAGATCGACGAGGCAGTCTATCTGTCAGACCGCGTCTTCGTCTTCGCGCGCCGCCCGGGCCGCATCAACGAGATCGTCGAGATCGACCTGCCCCGCCCGCGACCGCTCTCAATGAAGCGCACGCCGGAATTCGTGGCCTATGTCGACCATATCTGGAAACTGATCGAGGCAGACGTGCGCGCCTCAGTGCTCGAGGAGCACGCGTAGCGCTTCGTCATTGCGAGGAGCCGCAGGCGACGCGGCAATCCATCTTTCTTTCCATCCGTCGGGCGCCCGAAGATGGATTGCCGCGTCGCTGTGCTCCTCGCAATGACGAGACCTAATCGTCCAGAATCTGCCCGCCGTCCCAGCTCATCGCAAGACGCCCGGTCATGACGCGGAAAGCGTCGCTGTCCACAACGCGTTCGTAAAACGTTCGCAACGTGGGCGCATCGAGCTCTGCTAAACCCGCGCGCGCCTCGTTTGACGGCGGAAACAAACGGTCGATCACCCTCTGCCTCATCGCTGCATCAGGCTGCGCCGCAAGCTCATCTTGCGATAGCCTCGCCGTCAACATTGCGACGAGCGCTTGACGATCCATCTTCGGCAGGCTCGCAAAAAAGCAGCCCGTCAGATCCTTTGCGAAAACGTGATCGGGATGATCCTCACGGAACGGCGCGCGGTTGGTGTGGCCAAGATGCGGGGCGACCAGCCAATCGGCTGTCTCGCGCAGAAAGCGCGCCAGCAGCCCGGTCTCCTCGCGCGCGACATAAAACCGGTTCAGGCCTTCAAACAGCACAAACTCGTAATCCTGCGCCAGCAGCAGCGGCTCCCAATCTGCATGCGAGGGTGCCATGCTGCCCGGTGCCACCGCCTCCAGCAGGATGATACGCGGGCGCAGGCGCACCCAGTCAATGCCGCCCAGCACGTCAATCTCGGCGCCTTCGACGTCGATCTTCAGGAAATCCACTTTGGGCAGGTCATGCACGCGGGCCAGGTCGCCGAGTGTCGCGATGGGCAAGCGCCGTGTGGCAAACCCCGCGCCCGACAGGGCCGCGACATCGGCGCGCATGGTGGAAAAGCCGTGCAGGCGATCAACGACGTGGAAATCCGTCTCGCCCGTTTCCGCGCCCACCAGCCCGGCAAACACTTGGTCGCGCGGCCGCACATGGGCGTAGAGACCAGCCAGCTCCGCCTGCGGCTCGACGACGAGCCCGCGCCAGCCCTGCAAATAAAACCAGCACGAGACATTGTCGGCAACGGGATGCCCCGCCCCGACGTCGATGTAAAAGCCCTCGCGCTGGCCTGCAAAAGCGACGCTCAGGTGATGATCTTCGAGATGCTGCGCATAGGACAGGTCCATCTGGGCTCCCCGGGGCTCAAGTCGGCCAGCACACTACCGCAGACGCGCCCCGCCGCAAGCGCGGCGCTCATCTTGCAGCAGGCGCTTGCATTGCAGCCACGCTTCCACGATCCTGTGGCAGAAAGCGCCGCTCCGTCGAAGAGCGCTGCGAGGGAGGATAGAATGGATTTCACGCTGCCCGAAGAATTGCGCCTCCTGAAGGACAATCTGCGCCGCTACGTCGACAAGGAAATGATCCCGCACGAGCGCGAGACGCTGGACGGCGAGGAGCTCAAGCCCGAATGGCGCGAAAAATTCCAGCGCGCCTCGAAGGACCTCGGCATCTGGATGATGGAGGTGCCGGAAGAATTCGGCGGGCCGGGGCTGGGCATCATGCCCCGCGTCGTCGTCTGGGAGGAGCTTGCCCGCACCATCGCGCTGCCGACGCGTGGCGAGAGCATGATGGGACCGAGCGTGCGTGCCATCCTCTTTGCGCTCGAAGGCGAGCTGCGCGAAAAATATCTCATGCCCGTGCTGCGCGGCGAGAAGCGCGCCTGCTTTGCGCAGACCGAGCCCGATGCCGGCTCCGACCCCGGCTCGATGCGCACCACAGCCGTGCGCGACGGTGACGATTATGTGATCAATGGCGTGAAGCGCTACATCAGCCATGCTGACAAGGCGGATTTTGCGCAGGTGATGGCGGCAACCGACCGCTCCAAGGGCTCGCGCGGCGGCATTTCCTGCTTCCTCGTCGACATGGACACGCCCGGTGTGAAAATCACCGCGAAATACCAGACGATGATGGGCGACGCGCCCTGCGAGATCGTGTTCGACAATGTCCGCGTGCCAGCCAGCCATCGCGTCGGCGCGGAGGGCGAAGGTTTCAAATTCGGCCAGAAATGGCTTGGCGTCGGCCGCATCAAACATGGTGCCCGCGCGCTCGGCGTCGCGGAACGCTGCCTCGACATGGCCATTGCCTATTCCAAGCAGCGCGTCACCTTCGGCAAGGCATTGTCCGAACGCCAGGCCATCCAGTTCATGCTGGTGGATTCCTATGTCGAGCTGAAACAGGCGCGCCTGCTGGTCTATGAGGCCGCCTGCAAGATGGACAATGGCGAGGAGACGCGCGTCGACGCCTATATTTGCAAGTCAAATGCCGACGAGATGGCCTTCCGGGTCGTCGACCGCTGCATGCAGATCTTTGGCGGCATGGGTCTGACCACCGATCTGCCGATCGAAAAATTCTGGCGCCAGCAACGCAGTTTCCGCATCACGGAGGGCGCGACAGAGGTGATGAAGATGGTCATTGCGCGGCATTTGCTGAAGGACAGGTAATGACCCTCTCCCAAGGGGAGAGGGTGGCTCCGAAGGAGCCGGGTGAGGGGTTACGCTCTCTCCGGCTGAAAGCATAGCCCCTCATCCGTCACGCTTCACGTGCCACCTTCTCCCTCCGGGAGAAGGGAGGCGCGTCTTGACAGCGCAGGCGCAAACGCCTGCAATCGGGAAACGGACCGGCGACAGACCGGCCCATTCGGGAGGACGTCTGGCATGAACGCGAAACTCTTTCGCATGACGCTTTGCGCGCTCGGGGCCATCCTCGCGGCCGCGCCCGCGCAAGCCGCAGATGCAGTCACCGATTTTTATCAGGGCAAAACGATCCGCATGATCATCCGCGCCGGCGTGGGCGGTGGCTATGACCAATATTCGCGCCTGCTCGGCCGCTATATCGGACGCCACATTCCCGGCCAGCCGACCATCCTGCCGGTCAACATGCCCGGCGGGGGCGGCATTGTCGCGGCCAACCATGTCGCACAGATCGCCCCGCGCGACGGCACCATCCTGTCCATGGTGGGACAGGGCCTCGTCGTCGATCAGGCGCTCGGCCTCAACTCGTCCTTCAAGGCGGACCTGCGCACGTTCAACTGGATCGGCAATTTGTCGAAATCCAACCAGATCACCGTCGCCTGGCATACATCCAAGACGAAATCCTATCAGGATGCGCTGACACGCGAGACGCTCATCGGGGCGACTGGCGCCGGCTCGATCTCGACGCAATTGCCAGCCTTCTACAACAATATCCTCGGCACCAAATTCAAGATTGTGCACGGCTATCCCGACGGGCGCGACGTCGACATTGCCATGGAACGCGGCGAGGTCGAGGGGCGCGGCACCAACCCCTGGGCGAGCTATCGCGCCATGTCGCCGCGCTTCGTCAGCGAGAAGCTCATCACGCCCCTGCTCCAGGCCGGGCTGAAACGTGACCCCGACCTGCCGGACGTGCCCCTCATCATCGACGTGACGCCGCCGGAGTCGCGGCCGCTCGCTGTCTTCATGGCGAAAGCCGTGTCTGTCGGACGCCCGGTCGCCACCACGCCGGGCACGCCGAAGGACCGCGTCGCCGCGTTGCGTCGCGCCTTCGACGCCACCCTGATCGACAAGGACTTCATGCGCGAGGCCGAGGCGCAACGCGCCGAGATCGATCCGATGGACGGCGACGAACTGGAACGCACCATCGCCGACCTGATCGGCGCGCCCGCCGACCTGCGCGAGCGCGTGAAAATCGCACTGGAGCCCAAGGCGCGCGACATGGCCGTCGCGCCAGGGGTAAAAGAGGGCAAGGAATGATCGAATCCGAATGGTCCCACATCGAAGGCCGGCGCCTTTTCAGCGTTTCCGTGACAACGCCCGCGACGGGCGACATCGCACAGGAAGCGGAGCGCAGCCTCGCGGCGGGCGTCGCCGCCCTGATCGCAGCCGGACTGCGGCCTGAGAATATCGTGCGCTCGCGCCTGTTTACGCATGATCGCGGCAGTCGGCAGCAAGCAAGCGACGTGCGCCGCTTGCGGCTGGGCGGTGCCTTGCGCGGCGCGAGTTCAAGTTTCTGGGACCTGGCGCGGCTGCCGGCTGATTCGCGCCTGCGTATCGATCTCACCGCGATGGAATCCCCGCCCGACGACAAGCAGATCGTCGAATATGCGCCGGTGATCGCCCCGCCGAAATTCGTGCGGCTCGGCGGCCTTGTCTTCCTCTCCGGCGTCACCGACATCACGCCCGGGCTGGGGGCCCAGATTGCCACCATTCGCGGCAGCATTCGCGCATCGCTCGAGGATGCCGGGACGGACCTGCGCGCTGCGCGGCTTGTGTCGGTTTTTCTCGCCCGCGAGGAAGACCCGCGCGCCGCTCTGGAACTGGTCGCCGAACATTTCCCCGAGGCGGGCTGCCCGGTGACTCTGACACAGGTCGGCGGCTATTCTGCGCCCGAGAAGCGGATCGAGATCGAAGTGACGGCGACTGGTTAATCCCAGCCTCGTCTTTGCGAGGAGCGAAGCGACGAAGCAATCCATCCAGGCCTCACGCGCGGCCTCTGGATTCCGTCGCTGCGCTCGCAATGACGCCGCCGGGGAGCTATAAAGAGGCGGACACATCACAGGCCGCGCCAGGGCGCGCGGCCAGACGCCAACAAGAACAAGGGATGGAAGAACATGGGTGAGTTTGCGCTTGGACAGCCGGTGCCGCGTTTCGAGGATCCCCGGCTCATCCGCGGCGGTGGCCGTTACGCCGACGACATCAGCCTGCCAGCCATGGTCCATGGCGTGGTCGTGCGCTCGCAATATGCCCATGCGAAAATCCTGAATATCGACACGCGCGAAGCCCTGAAGGCACCCGGCGTGCTGGCCGTGCTGACCGGTGAAGACTGGGCGGCGTCCGGCTTTGCCGACCTGCCAATGCCCAAGGGCCGCAAGAAGCGTGACGGTTCGCCCATGCAGAGCGGAAAATTTCCGGCCCTGACCAGCGACAAGGTGCGCTGGGTCGGCGATTATGTCGCCTTCGTCATCGCCGAGACGCGGGTGCAGGCGATGGACGCGGCGGAAAAGGTCGCGGTGGAATATCTCCCCCTGACGCCCAATGTTGTCACCGGCGACGCTCCCAACGACAATATGCCGCTCGTCTGGGACGATTGCGCCAACAACATTTCCTTCGTGCATCTGGAAGGCAACAAGGACGCGACCGACGCTGCTTTCGCCAAGGCCGACCATATCGTGCGGCGCAAGTTCATCATCAACCGCGTCACGGCGGCGACCATGGAGCCGCGCGCCTGCGTGGGCAGCTATGATGCCAACGCCGATCGCTACACGATCTACACGACACTGCAGCGCGCGATCCATTATCGCGGCCAGCTCGCCCGGACCCTGCGCGTGCCGGAAAGCAAGGTGCATGTGATCGCCGGCGACATTGGCGGCTCGTTCGGCATGAAGTCGGGCGTCTACAATGAAGTCGCGCTGACGCTGTTTGCATCCAAGGTGGTCGGGCGTCCAGTGAAATGGACGTCGACGCGCTCGGAAGCCTTCCTGTCGGACGCGCAGGCGCGCGACAATGTGACGGAAGCAGCGCTGGCCCTCGACAAGAACGGCAAGTTCCTTGGCCTGCACGTGAAAACCATCGCCAATATCGGTGCCTATCTGCAGCCCGGTGGCGACGGCGGTGCGACGTCCAATCTCGGCACGCTGGCTGGCGTCTACATGACGCCCGCGATCCATGTCGATGTCACCGCCGTTTTCACCAACACCAATCCCATGCGCCCCTATCGCGGCAACGGGCGCCCGGAGGCGGCCTATGTGATTGAGCGCATCATCGATCTGGCGGCGCGTGAACTGAAAATGGATCCGGTGGAGATCCGCCGCATCAATCTTATCCCGCCCTCCGCCATGCCCTACAAGACGCCGCTGAAATTCGTCTATGATTCCGGCGAATTCGAACAGGGCATGGATCTCGCGCTGAAAATGGCGGACTGGAAGGGCTTCGAGGCCCGTCGCACCGAGGCCCGCACGCGCGGCAAGCTGCGCGGCATCGGCCTGTCCAATTCCATCGAAAAGGCTGCGGCACCGGGCTTCGAGGGCGCTGAAATCCGCTTCGACCGCTCGGGCACGGTGACGATTCTCTCGGGTGCGGTGACGCAGGGCCAGGGTCACGAGACCATCTTCAAGCAGCTCGTCTGCGACCGTCTCGGCGTGAAGCCGGGCGACGTGCATTATGTACAGGGCGACACTGACGCGGTGTTCCTCGGCGAAGGCACGGGCGGCTCGCGCACGGCGACGGTTGGCGGCTCGGCGCTCCATTACGCCGCCGAGAAGATCGTCGACAAGGCGATGAAGATCGCCGCCAAAATGCTGGGCGACGACGACGTCGACTTCAAGGACGGCATTTTCACCGCCCGCAAGACCAACAAGTCGCTGACCATCAGCGAAATCGCGCGCGGCTCGACCAATCCCAAGAACCTGCCAGCAGGCATGGAGGTCGGCCTGGTCGCGAGCGCGGTCTATGCCAACGATCTGATGAACTATCCCAATGGCAGCCATGTCTGCGAGATCGAGATCGACGAGGAGACAGGCAAGGTCGACATCGTGCGCTACAATGTCGTGGACGACGTCGGCAATGTGCTGAACCCGCTGCTGCTCAAGGGACAGATCCATGGCGGCATCGCGCAGGGCGTCGGCCAGATGCTGATGGAAGACCTGACCTACGATCCGCAGAGTGGTGAGTTGCTGGCGGGCTCCTTCGTCGATTACGCCATGCCGCACGCTGACAATTTCTGCGCCATCGAGGTGAAGAGCAATCCGGTGCCGACCGCCACCAACCCGCTGGGCGTCAAGGGCGCGGGCGAGGCCGGTTGCGTGGGTGCCCTGCCCGCGGTCGCCAATGCGCTTGCCGATGCGCTCAGCGTGTTCGGCATCGACGATGTGCCCATGCCCGCCACCTCGGCGCGGATCTGGGGCATGATCAAGGCAGCAAAACAGGCCCGAGGCTGACGCAACGTCACGTCCGAATAGATAATTTTTTATAAAGAGAGGGAACATCCAGCCCAAGCTGGGTGTTCTCCTCCTGCGTCACGTTGCGACGCCCGGGCCTTGCAGTCCGGCTAAAATGCGTTTTTCAAGGACTTTAAAATGAACAAATCCATCAGCCACGGCGGCACCGCTGACCGTGCCACCCCAACAGCCCCTCCCCTTTCTGGCAACTGGCTGAACCAATTCCAGAAATGTCTGGATAGGCCGCTTCCCGAAACCGCTCTTTTCGCCAGTGAGAACCGGATCGTCGAAACCTATCGGACGATGCGCCTGCGCGCGTTTGGCAAGCGGAGGCCCGGCACTCTGCCAACCCTGATCGTGCCACCCTTCGCGGCACATGACGCCGGGCTTGTCGACCTGATGCGTGGCCACTCCCTCGTTCAGGTGCTCGGCGCAGCCCGGGGCGGCGGCGTCTTCGTGACGGACTGGATCAACGCCCGCCCTGACGCGGCGCATGCCTCCTTCGACGATCACCTGGCGGAACTGAATGCCGCGATCGACGATCTCGGCGGGGCGGCCCATGTCGTCGGCCTTGGCATCGGTGGCTGCCTCGCCCTGATCCATGCGGCGCGCTTTCCCGGCAAGATCAAAAGGCTTGTGCTGGCCGGCACTCCGGCGGACACGAGCCTTCGCCCGTCACTGATGACGCGCTTCGCGCAACAGTCGATCACCTGCGCAGAATTGCCCGACGACGGCATCGTCTGCGGCGCACAATGCCTGCCTCCGCTCACCGCAAGACAGAGACCTGAACGCGCTGCACTCGAGACAATGCAGCGCAACCCGGCGTCCTTCGCGCGGGCAGACCTCGACGCCATCGCCGCCTTCGAGGATTGGGCGGCCCGCAGCGTCGATCTGCCGGCACGCTATGCGCGCGATCTGCTGACGAAGATCTTTGCGGACAACCAGCTCGCCAAGGGCACTTTTGTCGCACTGGGCCGAACCCTCGACCTGCGCACGATCAAGATACCGCTGTTCGTGCTCGCCGGAGCGCGCGACGAGATCACGCCCAGGATGCAGGCACTGTCCGTTCTCTCTCTCGTGGGGACGACAAAGTCACGCCAGCGCAGCCGTGTTGCACCCTGCGGGCATTACGCGCTCTTTGTCGGTGCCGGCACGCTCGCCCGCGAATGGCGCACCATCGCGGGCTGGCTGCAGGCGTCGGCACCAACGCCGCAACGCTCCAAGCTTCACACCATGGCAGGCAGCGTTTCAAGCAAACGTCCATAGCCCGAACGCGGTTCGTTGACGTGCAAGCGCTTCTGGAATTCCCAGACGCGCGCGGGCACCGGATGGATGACCGGCACGCCAAGATCGCGTTCCAGCATGTCAACGATATGCAGCGTGCGCCAGCCCGAGCCCAGCATGTAGATGGCGTCGGCACCGCCCGCTTGCAGGTAGCTCTTTTTGATGTGGGCGTAGATGAGTTCGCCCGACAGCTCCTGCACCTTGTTGAAGGGCACGTCGATTCCCGCCATGCACCGCACGTCGAAGCCAGCGTCCCGGAAATAGGCCGCGAAACTGTCGTTGATCTCGCCATGAAAATAGGTCGCGCCAACGATGGATTTCACGCCCAGCGCACGAAGCGCGGAAATATGGTTCTGGCCGGCGGTGAAGATCGGCGTCTTGTATGTCTCTTCCCATCCCGCGACGAGCCGCGTTTCAGCCTCGCGGCCCAGCACCATGAAGGGCGGCGCGCCATTGGGATGGATGGCATCGCAGCCCTGCTCGGCGCAGAGCGCAATCTGCTGCTCATAGGCGCCCATCACAGTGCCGAATTCCTCGCGCGTGCCGCGGCTGATGTTGAGGAACAGCGGAATGACGCCGATGCCTTCAGGCAGCAGGCGAATGAATTCCTCCGTCGCGCCGGGACGCAATGTCGGATGAATGATGCCCGCAATGCCGCGCCATGCCGAAAAAGCCATGCGTAACCCTCCCCTTGTCGCGCGCTCTTGAAGGGCACGCTGCGGCGGCGATCATGCCTCAGCGTCCGCCGCTTTGGAAGGGCTTGCGGTTCCGCAGGCGCAGCAGGCGTCCATCAATGCAGGCCAGCCCGGCGCCGATCACCGCAAGACCGACAAGGTGACGCGCTGCCAGCTGTTCACCCAAAATCCACACGCCCAGGCCAATGGCGCTCACGGGAATGAGAAAGGTGACGAGCAAGAGATTTGTCGCACCGGCAGCGGCCAGAAGCCGGAAGTAGATCACATAGGCGAGCGCCGTCGACAGGCTGGCAAGGCCGCCAAGCGCCAGCCAGGTCGCGGGAGACGGCGAAGGCAGCGTCCAGGGCGCATCGACACAGGCGGAGACGCCGCACAGAAAGAGCGCGGACATCGTCACCTGTCCGGTCGCGGTCGCCATGGGCGTAATCCCCATCCTTGAAAAGCGCCGCCCGTAAACGCCCGCACAGGCGTAGGAGAACCCCGCCAGAACCAGCGCGACCTGCGCGGCCACATGCGTGCCGACACCGTCGAGCACATCGAGCCCGATCATCGTCGCGACACCGGCAAAGCCGATCAGCACGCCAACCAGACGGCTGCCCACCATTTTCTCATCCTGTGTCGCGACATGCGCAACGAGAATGGCGGACAGCGGCGTGGTCGCGTTCAGGATGGAGGCAAGGCCGCTGGCAATATGTCCCTGCGCCCAGAAGATCAGCGTAAACGGCACGACATTGTTGATCATGCCCATGACGGCAAAGGCGAGCCAGGCCGCGCGCGTGAACGGCAGGCGCTGGCCGATCAGCGGCAGGACCAGATTCAAGATGAGCGCCGCACCGCCTGCGCGCGCCAGCGCGACCGTGACGGGCGGAACCTCGCGGACGGCGACGCCGGCAAAAAAGAATGAGCCCCCCCAAAGCAGGGAAAGCAGCACGAGCATCGCCCATTGTGCGGGCGTCATCACCCTGCTGATTGGTGTCGTCATCTGGTGTCAGGCTCCAGTCATCAGGGCAACACAGGCGCACGCCCGGCGCAAGCCCGGCAGCCGCGTGCGGACACGCCAAAAGATGCGCGTCCGGGCAATCTGGACGGTCACGATGAGCGATCCGTGATGCTGCGTTGCCCGGTTCTTTGACCTGGTCCTGAACCTCCATTATCTGTGAGTCCGCTTCACGCGTCCGGCGCTTCGAGCCCCGGTGCCTGAGCCGCCCGTTCGGCCGTCTTCCTGACCTTGGTGATTCTCATGCCTGCTTATCGTTCCCGTACCACGACTCACGGCCGCAACATGGCCGGCGCGCGCGGCCTCTGGCGCGCCACCGGCATGAAGGACGAGGACTTCGGCAAGCCGATCATCGCCGTCTGCAATTCCTTCACGCAATTCGTGCCGGGCCACGTCCACCTGAAGGACCTCGGCCAGCTGGTCGCGCGCGAGATCGAGAAGGCGGGCGGCGTTGCCAAAGAATTCAATACCATCGCCGTGGACGATGGCATTGCGATGGGGCACAGCGGCATGTTGTATTCGCTGCC